>JBGTNK010000162.1:0-3442 GCA_041743125.1 Chitinophagaceae bacterium | reverse complement strand
CCTGCGGATAATCTGCCGGCGCTGCTGTCCAAACCGTGTTGAACCACTTTTCGGCATTGGCGTAATCACGTGCCTTAAAATAGGAATCTGCCAATTGGTAACCCACGTACATATCGGGCTTTTCATTATATTCCTGTAAATAAATATCTATTGCATTATAATAGCTGCCCGAGCTTTTTAAAACGTCAGCAAGCATTACATCCCTATTGGGCTTTTTAGCCTTTTTACCGGTAGTTTGAGCATCGGCAGCCATTACGCAAAAAGCAAGAGCTATAAGAGGGAGAATTTTTTTCATTGTTATTTTTTTATCTTCTTAAATTAAGTTCTTAAATATAATTAGTTGTGTTTTATTAGAAATATCTAACGCATGGTAACACATATTCTTTAGGTATAACCGGCAGAATACACCCTGTGTAAACCAAAGAGAGCTCTAAGCCACCTTTTCCGCCAGTCGCCACTTTCAGATCCGAAGTATTGATGTCGTAAGATGCGCCTAACCTGAAATTTTTGTAGTCAAAGGCAACTCCGGCTAAAATTGCATCGCCGAGGCGGGTATAACCTGTGAGAAAAAATGTTGCAGGAAAATTCGGATTTTCAATAAAATACCCAAGGTCTAAACCAACAACGGTTTCGCTTGCGCCTGACTGCGTCATATAAACACCTGAAGGAATAATGGCAACATGACCTGCAGTAATAATAGCCCTGCCATGGCCTGTAAATCTCATTCCTAATTCATTGGCTACATCGCCCAAAAAAGTTTCGTTGGGTGTGAGTAAGTGATAAGATGCGCCACCCACTTCTAATGAAAATGATTTTGAGAATTTGCCCTTGTAACTGAGGCCAACATTTAAGTCGCCATTGTTGATTGCATCAGCCGCAAAGTTTTCACCACTGATAATTGACTGGTTAAAATCTGTTCCGTCGAACTGTGTTCCGAAGAAGAGATTTTGCGTCTGCAGAGTTTTTTGTGAAAAGCCACCCTGCACACCTAAGCTAATATAATGATTTTTATTTCCGAGCCCTTTATGGTAGGCTGCTGAAACCAAAACAGTGAGGTTAGTTAAATTACCATCACCGGATTCATCATTAAATAAATACAAGCCACCGGCAATATTGTCTGTGCCACCAATTCCTTTTACAAAGGGCGCATCAAAGTACACTGCATAAGTGGTGTAAGGTGCAATAACACTCCATTGGCTGCGATACAAAGCTCCTGCTCTCCAATCGCAGGGATAATTTCCCGTAAGCGCAGGATTCAGAGTTAAAGGAGACTGGTTAAACTGCGAAAAGTGAATGTCTTGCGCAGCAGCCCCAAGGCTAAAAAATAAAAGGGAGAAAATGATTAGTTTGTCAAATTTTACCATCTGGTTCAGTTTTAATCTTTATGTTTATCTTAATAAATTAATTGTTCCTTGTTTTTGGATGAGATTTCCATCTTCATCCTCACCCACAAATATATACATGTATGTTCCAATTTCCTGATCTTTTCCCTGAAATCTTCCATCCCAGCCATCGTCAATTCCCGAACCGGTGAAAACAGGAACTCCCCATCTGTTGTAAATAACAAATGACTTGAATTCCACATCTTGTACAGGCACAAGATATAATTGCTCATGAAGGTCATCCCCATTGGGTGAGAAGGCGTTGGGAATATATACTAATTCTTCAAAAATAACCTGCACGGTTACTGAATCAGTATAAAAACAGCCAAGGTCAGATTCCACAGTTAATATGTATAAGATATTTTCTAAGGGGGATGAAATTGGATCCTGAATATTCGCATCATTCAAGTAAAGCGGTGGAGACCATGTGTAGGAAGCAAAATCCCCTTCGGCAAACAATTCTGCGGAGGTGCCGTAATAAACTACCTGGTTATCCCCTGCATCGGCTTCAAGGTCTTCCACCTCAACATGTAATGTATCTTTTGCCACGCATCCGAAAAATATACCTGTAACCACATAGTCGGTAGTTGATGCCGGAGTGGCAACAACAGCATCCCCTTCATAAGTATCTAAAGAAGTATAGGGCGACCAAAAATAGGCATTGGCATTAATAGCTCCCATATTTACGCTCTCACCCTGGCAAATTATAGTGTCTTGTGGCCAGGCTTCCAATGGGAAATAATCATTCATATATAAAACAATAGAATCGCCAGAGCTAATGGCACAACTCAATTCACCTGAGATTACAATGGAGTCAAGCCCTTCTATTATACTATCCTCATAAACTTCAATAGGAATTGTAATTATTGAGTCTCCCGGATAGAAAGTGATTGAATCCGGAATTGTGGAGTAATCCACTCCATTTGTGGCAGAACCTGTTAAAATTAGATTTACAACTAGAGTATCTACTGCAGGAGTAAATAGGCTAAAACTTACTTCACCGTCATTACATCCCTCAATCATATATGGAAAACCCTCTATGTCGTAGTTATACTCAACAGTAACACCTGCACTGCTTAAGCTGCGGGCTCTTAAAAACACACCAGAGTCTAATATCTGATCCCCCATATCACTTACAGCAAGTTTTAAATGATATGTTTCGCAAGGAAAAACACTTGTTGCCGCTGAAAGAACCGTTGTGAATCCATCATATTCAATATAATAATCATCAGTAGAATAGGGGCTGGAGAAACCATCTCCATTATTTACATAAAATTCATCGTAACTTGTTGAATTAACATTATTTATTGAAACAGGAGTTGTAGTTCCCGGGATTAAAGCTATATTTTGAACTCCCGATATGCCCGGCCCACTGATAAAAAAACCAAAGACATCATTAAAGGAAGAACCAACCCACTCAAGGTATTCTTCTGATCCAAAAACGTAGTCAAACTTTACGGAATCAGAAATCACCACAAGGTCAAATTCAAGAACACAAGCATCATAAGAAGTATAACCAGGAAGTAAATCCTCAAGATCATCATCTCCCGGGCCACTTCCTGATCCTGTGGTACCGCCTGAATTATTTGGTCCCGGAATTATATCAATGCCACCGGAAGTAAGCACAATGCCGGAATCCATACCGAGACTACAATCAATACATTTAAAGAAACCGGCCCCACCATCAAAGCAGTCTAAGGTTGCCCCACTTATGGTTACTCCATCCCCGACAAGATAGTTAGCCAGCTCATCAGCTAAATCATTTTCTGTCATTTCAATTTGGCCTATCACATGATTCGAAGCAAAACATGCTACCATTGCGAGAGTAGTCAGTGTAAGTTTCAAATTTTTGTATATCATTTTTGTAAAATCAGAATTAAATATAAGACAATTATTTAAATTATTTAATCAATGTAAAATACCCATTGCTCTCATAAGGTGGGTTACCACTGGTATCAGAGAATTTGAGGTAGTAAATAAATGATCCCATTGGCTGATCGGCCCCATTAAAGGTTCCGTCCCAGCCCTGATCATTCACACTATGGCTTTCATATATTAAT
>JBGTNK010000161.1:0-4763 GCA_041743125.1 Chitinophagaceae bacterium | reverse complement strand
TTTTGAGGCGGTGGTAGTGGCAGATAGTTTGGGTCCGGCCCGGCACCTGGCCATAAACGATAATGGTGACATTTATGTAAAATTGAGAGCTTCTTACAAGGACGGAAGTAATGTGGCTTTGCGTGATGAAAACAATGATGGTAAAGCTGACCTGGTAAAAAAATTTGGTATTTATACAGACCCAATGGGATATGGAACAGCCATGCGAATCTATAATGGGTACTTGTATTTCAGTTCAAGTGGTGATGTTTTGCGTTGTAAGTTAAGGCCCGGGGAGTTGCTCCCCGATACTACTCTTGAACTAATTCTTACAGATGATTTCAGAAAAGATGTGCATGGTTTTAATCATACTGCAAAACCCATCACCTTCGATGATAAAGGAAATATGTATGTTCCTTTTGGATCGCCTTCAGATGTTTGCCAGGTTATGGATAGGATACCGGGATCACTTGGGCAAAACCCATGTCCGCAATTAGATGAGCATGCCGGAGTCTGGACCTTCGATCCCAACAAAAAGAATCAAACTATAAAGGATGGAAAACGATTTGCTACCGGAATAAGGAGCGCCGTAGCCATTACCTGGAATCCCATTGATAAGGAACTATATGTTGTTCAGCATGGCAGAGATGACCTGCACAGAACCTGGCCGGCTATTTATACAAAATGGCAAAGTGCCCTGCTTCCTTCAGAAGAGTTTTTAAGAGTAAAAGAAGGAGCAGATGCAGGCTGGCCATACTATTATTATGATCAGATGCAGGGAAAAAAATTATTAAATGTGGAATATGGCGGCGATGGAAAAATAGAAGGTAAAGGAAAAGAATATGAACAACCCCTCATCGGGTTTCCAGCCCATTGGGCGCCTAATGATATTTTGTTTTATACCGGGGATCAATTTCCCGCACACTATAAGCAGGGCGCCTTTATAGCATTTCATGGTTCCACCATCCGGGCTCCCTATTCTCAATCAGGATATTTTGTGGCCTTTGTTCCATTCTCCAATGGGCAACCTTCCGGAAACTGGGAAGTTTTTGCAGACGGTTTTGCGGGCATGGATACGATCATCAATACAACAGATGCCAGGGCCCGGCCCATGGGCCTGGCCCAGGGGCCGGATGGATCTTTATACATAAGTGATTCCCGTAAAGGAAAAATATGGCGAATCATGTACAAGGGAGATAATACAAAGTTTGGCACCGACCAACTGGCCGCTATGGAAAAAAGAAAAATGAGTGCACATATAAGAACCCCTGATGAAGTAGCCGATAATCTGCAAAAGGAAATTGCTACAGGTGGTGAACTGATTTATCAAACCTACTGCGCAGCCTGTCATTTAAAAAATGGGAAAGGAGATGGTAGCCGGTTTCCTCCCTTAGATAGTTCAGCGTATGTATCCGGGGATAAGAAAAGACTGATTAATATTTTACTAAATGGAATGCAGCAGCCGATAACCGTGAAAGGAAAACAATATAACGGAGTGATGCCGGCACATAGTTTTTTATCCGATGCCGAACTGGCCCAGGTAATAAGTTATATCCGCCAGAATTTCAATAATAATTCAAGTATAGTTACTCCGGGGGAAATTGAATCCGAAAGAAAAAAGTTAGTTACAAAAAAATAATTTAATTATTAAATATAAAAGATATGATAAAATGGACAATAATTATGCTTGCAGCAATAGCACTACAGCCTGGAACATGCAAAGCCCAGAATAATACTGATGCGGAATCAAGGGTAAAGACGCTCGGCATAAAATTAATAACACCAACAGCCCCTGTGGCCAATTATGTAAAATCGGTTCGGGTGGGTAATATGCTTTACTTGTCAGGACATGGGCCGGACAAACCAGAAGGCGGTATGGTTACAGGAAAAGTTGGAAGTGATCTTAATTTGGAACAGGCAAAAGAAGCAGCCAGGTTAACAGGCATTTCGCTTTTGTCAACAATAAAAATGCAAACAGGAGACCTGAACAAAGTAAAAAGAATTGTAAAGGTTTTAGGCATGGTGAATGCGATACCCACTTTTGATCAGCATCCCCAGGTGATCAATGGCTTCTCAGATCTCATGGTGGAGGTGTTTGGTGAAAATGGCAAACATGCCCGTTCGGCGGTGGGTATGGGTTCCCTGCCAATGAATATTGCCGTTGAAATTGAAATGATAGTAGAGTTGAAAGATTGATAGGTTAACTATCCGCATTCAACAGAAAATAAATTTGTTTAATTAAAATATCAGCACAAACATCATCAAACTTTTTATCAAAAAATATACTAATGAGAAAAATATTTTGCCTGTTGCTTTCAGTTTTTTGTCTTTCCCTTTTTTCTTTTGCGCAGTCTTTTGATATTATTATTAAAGGTGGTCATGTGATCGACCCAAAAAACAACCTGGATGCAGTAATGGATATTGCTGTTAATGAGGGAAAGATTGTGCAGGTTGCAAAGAACATAGATGCTGCAAAGGGTAAACAAGTAGTAGATGCAAAGGGGATGTATGTTACCCCGGGTATCATTGACATTCATGCACATGTTTTTTTTGGAACTGAGCCTGATCATTACCTCAGTAATGGATTGACAGCCGTTGTTCCGGATGGTTTTACTTTCAGGGTAGGAGTTACTACGGTGGCAGATGCGGGTGGAGCAGGATGGAAATCTTTCCCGGAATTTAAAAAGAACATCATTGACAATTCACAAACGCGGGTGCTTTCATTTTTGAATATCGTAGGGGAAGGTATGCGGGGCGGCGCATATGAACAGAATATAAATGATATGGATCCAAAGATGGCGGCTCTTGTTGCCAGGCAATACAAAGACCTGATAGTGGGTTTTAAAGTAGCGCATTTTAGTGGTCCTGAATGGATGCCGGTAGACAGGGCAGTAGAGGCCGGTAAATTAGCTGACTTACCCGTGATGGTTGACTTTGGAGGTAATAATCCTCCTCTTTCTATAGAAGAACTTTTTATGAAACATTTGCGCCCGGGCGATATTTATACGCATACTTATACATTGCTTGAAGGCAATGTCAGAGAAACTGTTGTAGATGAGGCAACGGGAAAAGTAAAACCATTTATCTGGGATGCAATAAAAAGAGGGATCGTTTTTGATGTGGGATATGGTGGTGCCAGTTTTAATTTTTCCCAGGCAATCCCTTCTATTAAGGCTCGGTTTTTTCCAACTACCATCAGTACTGACCTTCATATAGGGAGCATGAATACATCAATGAAAGACCAACTAAGTGTGATGTCGAAGTTTTTGCTGATGGGAATGGATCTTAAAGAAGTAATTAAAGCCAGCACCTGGACTCCAGCCCAGGTGATCAAACATGAAGAGCTTGGCCATCTTTCCCAGAATGCTATTGCGGATATTGCTATCCTAAATTTAAGGCAGGGCAATTTTGGTTTTTATGATAAGACAGGCTATAAGGTAAGCGGCAAACAAAAGTTTGAATGCGAAATGACGATAATGGGCGGAAAAATTGTTTATGATTTAAATGGAATTGCGACCCCGGTTGTTTATAATCCAAAGAAATAAGGCAGAATATTTATCCCTTTTTATCAGGGGAAAAAGTCCCGGGCCTGGCAAATGTTTTTTTATAAGGTTGTTACAATTTTATATTTATGAAACGAAGAAGTGTAATTAAAGGATTGTCAATTCTGCCTTTTGCAGGAGGTTTATTTTCAACCCAATCTGCTTTGGCATTGCCGGCTGATGGAATTGTATCTGGCGGTTCAGCAATTCCTGTTCCACCCAACGGGTTTCCGGCAGATCCGAACATCTTCCGTTCTATCGGTGTGGAACCCATCATCAACTGTCGGGGTACTTTCACCATTATAGGAGGTTCCATAGAGCGGCCAGAAGTCCGTGAGGCTATGGAAGCTTCTTCCAAAGATTTTATACAATACGATGAATTAGCTGATGGCATCGGCAAACGGCTGGCTGACCTTACGGGTGCGGAATGGGGAATGGTATCTGCCGGATGTGCTGCCGGGATGAAGCATATAACCGCAGCTTGTGTTACAGGTGGCAACCCGGAGAAACTAATCCGGATACCGGATCTTTCTGGTTTTGAAAAAACAGAAGTCGTTATCCCAAGATCTTCCCGAAACACATATGATCATGCTATCCGTAATATAGGTGTAAAGATTATTACTGTTGATACGCTTGAGGAATTAGAAAATGCATTGAGTTCCAGGACAGCAATGGTTTATATGATGGCCTTTAGTGAATCAGCACCGGGCCAGCCCATTTCACTGGAAAAGGTGGCTGCATTGGTAAAAACCAGGAATATCCCCATTCTTGTGGATGCGGCTGCTGAGATACTTACCATTCCGAATATACATCTTCAACGGGGCGCCACGGTTGTAGTATATAGCGGAGGAAAAGCCATTTGTGGTCCTCAATGTGCCGGCCTTGTGTTGGGTAAAAAAGATATTCTCATGTCTGCATGGCAAGCCAGTTCACCACATCATGGACCTGGCCGCGATAACAAAGTAGGACGTGAAGAAATGATGGGAATGCTGGCTGCGGTGGAAGCCTGGGGTAAGCGGGATCATGCGGCCGAATGGAAGACATGGTTATCCTGGTTGGATAATATTTCAAAAAAGGTTTCTAAAATCGATGGTGTAAAAACTGCTGTCTTTGAGCCCACAGATCTTTCCAATCATTCACCGGTTTTGAATGTTATTTGGGATCCGGAGAAACTGCATATCACAGGTGAAGAAGTAGCGGAAGAATTTGGACGAAATAAACCCCGGATTGCAGTAGGCAGTG
>JBGTNK010000160.1:0-5875 GCA_041743125.1 Chitinophagaceae bacterium | reverse complement strand
TTGTAGGATATTGTTCAAAGCCAAAAACTGTGCTGCTTGTCCGGAAGCAGTAGCTAATGCTGCAACGCCACCTTCCAGGGCGGCCATTCTCTGCTCGAAAACATCTGTGGTAGGATTCATGATCCGGGTATAAATATTTCCGAATTCTTTAAGCCCGAATAAATTCGCTGCATGTGCTGCATTATTGAAGGCATAAGAAGTGGTTTGATAAATAGGTACAGCTCTTGATTTTGTTGTTGGATCAATTTGCTGGCCGGCATGCAGTTGCATGGTTTCGAAATGAAGATTGTTGCTCATGGTTATATTATTTTGTTTTTTAAAACAAGTGGTTCAGGAGGTTCATGGGTACAAAGGATGAATGAATTGTCTAAATATTGGCTTTTCATTTCTTAAAAAGGACAAAAACTGTAAGTCATGGCTGAAAGTTTTTCCATTAAAACCGGAAGAAACTTTCAAGGCTATGATACTTTTCCAGGCAGAATAGGTGGGTAGAGCACGAAAAAAGCTCACCTTTAAATCAGATGAGCCTATAATATGTTAACGCAGGTATTTAGAAGCTTTAAATCTGACTTATCGTTCCGCCGGGCGGATGGAATTGGCACCTTGCAATAAACATAATTATTATTTATTGCAGGTTGTCAAGGCATCAGTGGGCCATTACCCTCCGCCTTTCTTGATAAGTTTCCCGAATTATTCGGGTGCAAAGAACTAGAGCAAAGATAATGGGCAACTTTTAAGATGGCCAAATTTTTTTCAGGGAGCAAAAACAAAAAGAGATTGCTATTTGAGCAACCCCTTTTTATATAAGTTCTGGAAAAATGCAATTTATTGTGCCTGTGGTGCAGCTGATACCGTTGTCTCAATTACCTTAGTTCCGGTATAATGAACGGGCTTAATTTTTGAAGTTTTTACACTTTTAGATTTTGACTTAGCCACTTCTTTTTTCTGAGTTTTATCCATATCATCTGTAGCAGTTGCATCATCATTTGATAAAAACGCTACCGCAGGATCTTCATTATTATACTTACAGCCGATACACACATTTAATACGTTTGTATCCTTATCGTAAATTAAAACACCTTCAGGTAATTCTCTAGTTGCCTTAACATTCTTTGCTGTCTTGCTGTCCTTGCTGTCCATTTCAGAAGATACTTCATCCTCTCCTAATTTTTGAGCAGGGATTTTGTAAGTCGCTGGTGATTTTCTTAATGTAGCTTTAATTTTCCCCTGGGGTAAACCTTCAATCCAAACGATTCCTTTATTTGAAGGATCCAGCATTACATTAACTGTAGCTGATGCCCCTTCGTTATTAGTCAACTGATATGTTCCAATAACAGGGAATATTTTTTCAGTGGTCAGTGCCTCTGGCATTGGCTGCATCTTATACGTATCAGCACTCCAATTATTGTATTTATCATTATTGGCCGGCTTTTCTGTAGCAACGGGTTGCGCAGGAACCGGGTCAGTTGTTTCAACCGGTACTTGTTGTTCAGTAGGGGTCTTTGGTACAGTATCAGTCTGAGCATTTACAGCAGCAGAGAACATGATTAATACTGCACTGGTGATGATTGCGAATTTTTTCATGATATTTTTAATTTAAAAGTTTTATACTTTGTTTCTGCCACATTTAGTTAAATATTGTGCCAGAAATTACTTTTGGGGAAAAAAGCCTCAAAATTTTTCATTTTTATGCTGAGATAGCCCGGCTACCCCTTATCGTTTAAAAATATTTAGGGTATTAGTATATTGAATTATAACTTTTAGGATTTATGCTTGTTTTATCTTCGCTACCCCTTTTTAAAACCTTTAACAGAATTCAGAAAGAAATGGAGAAACCGAGAGAAGATGTAATTGATGTGTTTGGCGCCCGGGAACATAATCTAAAAAATATAGATATTTCCATTCCAAAAAATAAGCTGGTAGTTATAACCGGTATAAGCGGAAGTGGCAAATCATCCCTGGCCTTTGATACTATTTATTCAGAAGGGCAAAGAAGGTATATGGAAACCTTTGGCGCCTATGCACGGCAATTTATCGGGGACATGGAACGGCCGGATGTTGATAAAATCACAGGATTATCTCCTGTAATCTCTATTGAACAAAAGACCACCAACAAAAACCCAAGATCCACCGTTGGTACTATAACAGAGGTATATGATTTTTTACGGTTATTATATGCCAGAGTAGGAGAACCTTATTCTTATAATACAGGTAAGAAGATGGTGAAGTGGAGCGAGGAAGAAATTGTTGAGAATATTTTTACAAGATTTTACGGAAAAAAAATTAGCCTGCTGGCACCCTTGGTGCGGGGTAGAAAAGGTCATTACCGTGAATTGTTTGAAGACGTCAGAAAGAAGGGTTACTTAAAAGTAAGAGTGGATGGTGAAATAAAAGATATAGTTCCAAAAATGCAGGTTGATCGTTATAAAATTCATGATATTGAATTAGTCGTTGACCGGCTCGAGGTAAATGAAGAACTGAAAGCCAGGTTGAGTCAAAGTGTACAACAGGCGTTGAAATTGGGAAAAGATCTCATGTTTGTATCTCCAGCAGTAAATCCATCTAAAAGCAGGCCATCCGCATCGGGGAGTAAAAAATTATTTGAATCTGAAGATACTGGTCAAAAAAATTCTTCTGCGCAAGGTGAAGCTTCCTATTCTAAATTACTGATGTGTGAAGACACAGGAATAAGTTATGAGGAGCCCTCACCCAATGCATTTTCATTTAATTCCCCCTATGGTGCATGTTCGGTTTGCAGGGGATTGGGCACTACTTTTCATATTAATATGGATGCGATCATTCCGGATCCGGCAATCAGCATTGGGGAAGGTGGTATTGCACCTCTGGGAGGAGAAAGAGAAGCTTTTGTTTATAAACAGGCACAGGAGGTAGCAAAAAAGAATAAGATTTCATTGACAAAACCCATTAAGGATATACCGGTAAAAGCGTTGAACATTTTGTTATATGGCAATGAAGAAGGAGTAGAATCAGAAATCGATTTTGAAAATTTAAGTGAGGATCGGCAGGAGATATATGAAGGAATTGTAAATATGCTGAACCGTTGGTTTAATAATGGTCATCGCGAAGAGTTAAGGAATTGGGCAGAAGGTTATATGCAATTAAAACCTTGTGAAAGTTGTGGAGGAGCCCGTTTAAAGAAAGAAAGTCTTTGGTTTAAAGTAGCCGGGAGAAATATTGCCGAGCTGAGCAATATGAATCTGGATAACCTGGCGGCCTGGTTAGACGGTATTGAACTTCGGATCTCCAATAAACAAAAAATTATAGGGAAAGATGTTTTAAAGGAAATACGGGAACGACTTCAATTTTTACTGGATGTTGGACTGACCTATTTAACCCTTAGCCGAAGTTCTAAAACGCTAAGTGGCGGTGAATCGCAGCGAATTCGCCTGGCCACCCAAATCGGGTCTCAATTGCAGGGCATTACTTATGTTTTGGATGAACCTTCTATCGGCCTGCATCAACGCGATAATCACCGGCTGATTGATGCATTAAAAAACTTGCGTGATTTAGGCAACAGCATTTTGGTAGTTGAGCATGATAAAGATATCATGCTGGCTGCTGACCACCTGATTGATATTGGTCCTAAGGCCGGGCACCATGGTGGCAAAATAGTAGCACAAGGTGATCCCGCGAGCCTACTAAAATTGGATACACTTACCTCAGGATATCTGAATGGACATTTAAAAATTTCTGTTCCCCTGGAAAGAAGAAAAGGAAACGGAAAATTTTTAGAATTAAAAGGAGCAAAAGGAAATAATCTGCAGGGGGTAAGTGTAAAATTTCCTCTTGGAAAATTTATTGTTGTTACCGGGGTAAGCGGAAGCGGTAAGTCAACATTGATTAATGAAACCTTATATCCTATTCTTTCACAGCATGCATACGGTTCCAAAGCAACGCCATTGGAATATAAGTCAGTAAAGGGTCTTGAAAATATTGATAAGGTGGTAGAGATCGATCAGTCACCCATTGGTCGTACACCCAGGAGCAATCCGGCTACTTATTGTGGGTTTTTTACGGAAATAAGGACATTGTTTGCCTCAATTCCTGAAGCCAAGATCAGGGGATATACCGCTGGCCGATTTTCTTTTAATGTTAAAAGTGGCCGTTGCGAAGTGTGTGAAGGGGGTGGCATGCGGGTTATAGAAATGAATTTTTTGCCTGATGTATATGTCCACTGTGAAAAATGTAATGGGAAAAGATATAACAGGGAAACACTGGAAATAAGGTATAAAGGAAAATCAATATCTGATGTTTTGGAAATGACAGTAGAAGAAGCAGTTGAATTTTTCCAGGCCATACCTTATATCTATCGAAAAATAAAAGTACTGGAAGAAGTTGGGCTTGGGTATATTACCCTGGGGCAATCTGCTGTAACATTGAGCGGGGGAGAGGCACAGCGGGTAAAACTTTCAACTGAACTGTCCAAGAGGGATACGGGAAAAACATTTTATATACTGGACGAACCTACAACGGGCTTACATTTTGAAGATATAAAGCATTTGCTTGAGGTATTATACAAATTAGTGGACCGGGGTAATTCGGTTTTGGTAATAGAACATAATATGGATGTGATCAAAGTGGCAGATCACATTATTGATATAGGACCGGAAGGAGGTGATGGAGGAGGGAAAATATTATTTGAGGGAACTCCGGAAGAACTTATAAATAATAAGGAAAGTTATACGGCTCAATTTTTACAAATGGAGTTAGATTGATAACATGAGGATAAAATAATTAAAATGCATAAAATTGTCAGATGGTAAAAAAAAAGGTCCCGGCTTTCCGGAACCTTTTTAAAAAGATAATTAATATCTGAGATTAACAGAACCTCCTCCATAGGAAAGACCCATGACTGGCATGAGGATTCTGCTCATGATTAATCCTACAATAAAATAAACAACAATCATAACTAAAAGAGAAACCACAAAATAGCCAACGTGTTTATCGGCTGGCGTCTTTTTTAATTTAGGCATACCTATAAAGAGAAGGTAAAGACCATAAAGTCCGGCCAGGGATCCGATTAAGGCAATAGCCGGCAGAATAGCCAGCAAACCGCCTACCCATCCCGGAGTATAAGAGTATGCAACCAGTTGAACGGAGCGTCCCATATTTTTTTCAGATCCAAAACTGGGTGCCAGCGCATCAATTACAAGAGCACTGATAAAGACCCCGGCTATTGCCGATACCAATACAGTCAATGCCTGGTATATGCCCCAATCAATTCCTGCAACCCGTACTCCAAAATAACTGACTCCAATCAATCCGTAACCAATAAAAGCGGCTAAAGCGGCAGCCCCGGCCAGCGGCAGTACGTACCCGGTAATAATTTTACCTGTATCAGGTTGTTCTGTAGCTATTACATCCCACTCTTTGGCTGGTGAAATGATAATGTTCTTTGCTCTTTCAATTAGATTCATTTTCGTTGGTTTTAGTAAACTAATATACCGAAAGAGTTTGTAATTGGCGAAATCAGAAATACACTTATCAGTGTATAGGGAGAATAAGAAAAGTGGGGTGAGTGTGGTGGTGGGTAACCCGTAAGTAAAAACAGGGAGTGTTTGTAAAAATCTTTTCCAGGGCCAGGGCTAACTGGTTTTTCATCCGGATACGGGATTTATGCAATTTCCCTGTCTTACGGGATCTTAGTTATGATTATAAAAAGAGCTCAGGTTGAAAAATCCAATAAGCAAGTGCAGAGAGTGTTTAATAAAATTTATACATATGAGGGTACCAATAGAGAACGGATTAGGTTTTATCAACCAGGGTATCAGATTCTATTAAGCTCCCTGCTGCTTATTGGAACAGAGGTTGTTGTACTTGTAAAAGAGCGTTAGCGAATATTAAATTTTCCGAT
>JBGTNK010000159.1:0-14163 GCA_041743125.1 Chitinophagaceae bacterium | reverse complement strand
GCCTGTACAATTTCTCTTTTGCGGGTTTTTTGCAAAAGCTTATCGTATGACACATCAAAGAATTCACATACCATCCGCTGAATGGTATCAATGGTTATCTCTTTGCTTGATGATTTTATAAAATTTCGTAACACTTTTTTGGCTAAGTCTAAGTCGATCTCTCTCCTGTTAAGCGAAGATTGTGCCAACAGCGATATCAATGCCCCCTCCAATTCCCTGATATTGCTGTTAATATTATAGGCTATATATTTTACTACTTCTTTAGGCATTTCAAGACCATCGTTCTTCATCTTCTTCTCCAAAATTTCAATGCGGGTATCATAGTCGGGAATTTGCATATCAGCACTTAGCCCCCACCTAAAGCGGCTCAGCAATCTTTCCTGCACACCATCCAGGTCTTTAGGAGATTTATCTGAAGTAAGTATAAGTTGTTTATGTGACTGGTGCAGATGGTTGAAAATGGCAAAAAAAGCATCCTGTGATTTCTCCGCCTTATTAAAGAATTGAACATCATCAATGATCAGCACATCAATCAATTGATAGAAATGGATAAAATCGTTAATGGCATTATTGCGGCCATGATCCATAAACTGATTTATGAACTTTTCGGAACTCACATATAAAACAACTTTATTAGGGTGTAGCTTTTTTACCTCATTTCCTATGGCCTGAGCGAGGTGAGTTTTACCTAATCCTACACCTCCATAAATGACAAGGGGATTAAATGAGTTAGTACCCGGCTTCTCCGCAACCGTTTTTCCCGCTCTTCTGGCTACCCGGTTACAATCGCCTTCTATCAGCGCATCAAAAGTATATACATGATTCAATTGTGGATCGATCTGCATTTTTTTCAGACCGGGTATAACGAATGGATTCTTTACAGGGTTATTTATAACAAGGGGGAAATCCATTTCATTGTTTGAAAAAGTTTTAAATCCCTGGCCTGTTACATCCATCGTTAATGGCTTGTTTTTGCTATTTCCGCTGTCCACCATTATTCGGTATTCAAGATGAGCTTCCTTTCCTAATTCTCTTTTTAAAGTCTTCGCTAATAAATTTACGTAATGCTCTTCAAGATACTCAAAAAAGAATTGACTGGGAACCTGGATGACGAGTATGTTATTTTTTAAGGAAACGGGATGAATAGGTTCAAACCATGTTTTGTAATGCTGCCATTCAACAATATCCTTGATGATCTTCAAACAATTAGTCCATACCTTTTCAGCATTTTTCTCCATCAGTAACGTCGCAGTTTATATATCGTAATAATAACAGTAGTTAGAAAAATTGTCCAGAAAAAAATCTCCACACAGTGTCAGTAAAAAAAGTTGGACGGGATGGCGAATATCAACATTTATTGGATAAAAAAAAATTTTTATTCAGGCCTTTTTTAACTTACTGATATAGTATAACATTCCATACATTTTTCTCCTTTTAAATTTGGAATTTCCAAAAATTGCTAAGGCAAATTTGCTTTAGTTTATCAACCTTTAAGCTGAGTGGATAAATGGTTTTATGCTTCCAGAAAGTAAACGGGTGAAATAGAAAAAAAATCGTACGCTACTGCCACGATAAGCAATTTTGATTGAAAAAAAGCTTTTACCTGTTTGGCTTTTTTGCAGGACGTATCGCCTCTGAAGATAGAATTATTTTTTTTCTGATACAAGAAAAAATATACAAATAATTTATTCTTTTTTTTAAATCTTTATAATGTTGATCTTTTTCAAATTATAGTTGAATAAACCTGTATTACGATAAATTACTTCATAGTCTTATATAGCCCTTGCCTGAAAAAAAATAATAATCACAATCAATAAGTCGTAATAAAAATTTAATACAAGTTCAAACATGTAATTTTGATCTTTCTGATCTTTCTGATCTTTTCAGGATAAAAACCTGACATGAAATGCAAAAAAAAATACAGCTCAGGCTTCGCCCATCAGAAGCTGCAAATGAAAAATTCATAAAGGAAATTATTGCAGAAGCTGAAGCTATACAATCAGCGAACATTACCGGCTTTACCGTACAAAAAAGATCTATTGATGCCAGGGGAAGACAAATTTGGATAAATCTCACCTTATGGGTTTTTATTAACGAACCTTTTCAACCAGGAGAATTGATTTCTTTTCGGTTCCCGGAAGTTCACCAAGCTAAGAAAAAAGTTATTATTATAGGTGCAGGTCCTGCTGGATTATTCGCTGCGCTGAAACTAATTGAAGCAGGCATAAAGCCCATCATTATTGAAAGAGGTAAAGATGTACGGGCCCGGCGGCGGGATCTGGCTATATTAAATAAGCAAGGCGAAGTAAATCCTGATAGTAATTATTGTTTTGGTGAAGGCGGAGCCGGTACATATAGTGATGGAAAACTGTATACAAGAAGTTCAAAAAGGGGTGATGTAAATAGAATTTTGAACTTCTTCGTTCACTTTGGTGCAGATGAAAAGATTTTATATGAATCACATCCCCATATTGGAACCAATAAATTACCACAGATCATAATAGCTATCAGAGAACAATTACTGCTTTGCGGAGCGGAAATATGGTTCAACAAAAAGGTAGTTGATTTCAGGATGAATGAAGGCAGTTTGAACCTGATTACAACAAGCGACGGAATGAATTTTAATGCTGACGGTGTAATACTGGCAACCGGCCACTCCGCAAGGGATATTTTTCAAATGCTTTATTCAAAAAATATTAAAATTGAGTCAAAACCTTTTGCACTGGGCGTAAGAATAGAGCACCCGCAGGCGCTAATAGACAGGGTTCAATATAGTTGTATTGTGAGAGACGAGTATTTACCTCCTGCCTCGTATAGTTTAGTTCAACAAGTTGAAGGTAAAGGTGTGTTCTCATTCTGTATGTGCCCTGGCGGCATTATTGCTCCATCCGCCACTTCTCCCGGAGAATTGGTGGTAAACGGGTGGAGCCCCTCCAAACGAAATAATCCCTATGCAAATAGCGGAATAGTGGTGCAGGTAGAAAACAAAGATCTCAAAGAGGTTGAAAAATATCCAGATTTTGAAAAAGTTTGCAATCAACCCATAAAGGTTTTGAACACCGAACTCGGCATGATGTATTTTCAACAATATGTAGAACGGAAGTCCTTTAATGCCGGTGGCGGCAAATTGGTGGCACCCGCACAGCGCATGGTTGACTTCGTGGAAACAAGAGTATCTGCTTCACTCCCCGATTGCTCATATACGCCCGGGCTGCGATCGGTTTCTTTACAGGAAGTATTACCAGCTTTTATTTATTTAAGTCTGCAGACAGCATTCAAAACTTTTGACCAGAAAATGAAGGGTTATCTTACTAATGAGGCTGTGCTGGTTGCTACGGAATCCCGAACTTCCTCACCGGTTCGAATTCCCAGGGACCCTGAATCATTGCAACATCCTCAAATAAAAAATTTATATCCTTGTGCCGAAGGTGCTGGTTATGCCGGGGGAATTGTTAGTGCGGCAATGGATGGTGAAAGGGTGGCGGCTAAAATCGCAGAGACGCTGGTTTAGACTTAAAGTCCTTATATAAATTTACTTGGAAGCAACGCATTAAGAAATTTATTGTAGCTATCTGTGCGAACGGCTATTTTTGCGAATAATTTTTTTTAATATGGTTATCCTGGAATTACAACACCTTAAAAAATACTTTTCCACGCAAAAAGCGGTAGATGATATAAGCCTTACCATACAAAAAGGACAGATATTCGGATTGCTAGGACCCAATGGTGCCGGTAAAACAACTTTGATCAGGATGATCACAGGGATTTTTTTTCCGGATGATGGAGATATCATATTTGATGGTAAAAAATTTGATCCAATCAAGGATATTTCTAAAATCGGTTACATGCCGGAAGAAAGAGGGCTTTACAAAAAAATGAAAATTGGCGAACAGGCCATGTACCTGGCTCAATTAAAAGGATTAAGTAAAACTGAAGCTCAGAAAAAAATAAAGGCCTGGTTTTTACGGCTGGATATGGAAAGCTGGTGGAATAAAAAAGTAGAAGATTTGTCAAAGGGCATGAGCCAGAAACTTCAATTTGTGACCACCGTATTGCATGAACCTAAATTAATTATTCTTGACGAGCCTTTTAGTGGACTTGACCCTGTAAATGCTAACCTGATTAAGGATGAAATTTATAATCTGGCGAAAAACGGAGCTACGATTATTTTCAGCACCCACCGCATGGAACAGGTAGAAGAAATCTGCGATCATATCGTTTTGGTGAATAAGGGTCAAAAAATATTGGACGGTACGGTTCAAAATGTAAAACATGATTTTAAAGAAAACCTGTTCAAAGTAAATTTTACAAACCATTTATCGGCTGAGCACCTGGCTATTCATCTTTTTGAAGTAAAACAAAAAAATGATAAGCAGGTTATTATTAAACTGGACCCCGGTTATTCAAACAATGATGTGCTGCAATACTTCATCAACAAAGGATTGGAAATTGAATCATTCAATGAGATCCTTCCATCTTTAAATGAAATATTTATCCGGCTTGTAGAAGGCACGCCAACCGCCAGGCAATTTCAGGAATTACCAGCTTAAAATTTTCTAAATAAGAAAGCTGTTTACAAAAAATTGAACAAGAAAAAATCTGGATATAATATGAACAAGATATTACTCATTATAAAACGAGAATACCTTACAAGGGTTCGAAAGAAAACATTTATCATCAGTACCATTCTGTTCCCGGTATTATACCTGGGTTTGATATTTGGTTTGGGCTATATCGGGGAAAAAGCAAAACCCCGCCTGCATGTAGCTATTTTAGATTCTTCAGGATATTTTGACAAGGGAAAAATAGAAAGGGAAAATCAGAAAGACAGTTCCTCTGTTCTTTTCCTTATTTCCACTGATACGGATAATGTAAAAAATAGTTTTTCAGACCTGGGATATGATGGATATGTTTTTATAGCTGAGCAACCCAATTGGGAATCGGGAATAAAAAATTTGGTTTTGCATGCCGACAGAACGTTGGGGACAGACGCTTCCCAAAAAGTAGAAAATAAATTAAATAATATCTGGAACGAAATAAAAAATGAGAAACTGGGCATTGATGAGGACAAAAAGAATATTATTAAAAACAGCACCGTAAGCGTAAGGTCAGTTAACGTCAATGACGAGTCAGCTAACTCCACCGTTGCCAGTACAATAGGATATGTTGCCGGATTCCTGATCTATTTTATTCTTTTGGTCTATGGCTCGCAGGTAATGATGGGAGTAATGGAAGAAAAAACTAATCGTATAGCTGAAGTGATCATATCATCCGTAAGGCCATTCCAATTAATGCTTGGAAAAATTATAGGTATAGGCCTGGTAGCCCTTACTCAATTTTTTATTTGGGTTGCTTTTATATTTGTCATTTATAATATTTCGATGGCTTCGGGTAATAATAGTACTGCAATGACCGGAATGGTAGGGGGAATTCAAAAAGTATTCGGAAGCATAAATGTTCCTATGATACTATTTGGGTTCATATTTTATTTCCTGGGGGGGTTTTTCTTTTACGCCTCCTTATACGCAGCCATAGGTAGTGCCGTAAACGAGGATATGCGGGAGGCACAATCCTTAAGTTTCCCCATAACTTTATTGGTCATATTCTCTATTGCTATGATGACCGTTGCCATGAATGACCCTACCGGCCAGCTAGCTGTATGGGGCAGCATCATTCCCTTTAGTTCACCTATAATTATGATGGCAAGAATCCCGTTTGGTGTACCCGGTACGGTACCCTGGTGGCAATTGGGACTGTCAATGTTCCTGCTAATTGCCGGTTTTATATTTTCAGTTTGGCTTAGCGGTAAAATCTATCGGACCGGTATTCTCATGTATGGTAAAAAACCCAGCTGGAAGGAAATGATCAAGTGGGCCTTTAAAAAAACCTGATTCAACCATATAGAATTTGCAACCGTGCTTATTAGACGGGTTGCCTGGTGTTAAAAAAAAGTTTAGTTATTGAGAGGTATTAGTAAATACGAAAACAATCGTATATTTGATACGAAGGTTCTCGTTAATTAATCACCAACTAAAATTATAACAAAATGAAACCAGGATCATTCATAGGAAGGCAAGTTTTAATTATTGGCAGTGTTATTGGGATTTCGCTTGCATTATTATCATGGGATCAAAAGAAAGGAACAGGTAATAATCAACAAAAAACACAGTACTACGATACCATTCCACAAAAGAAAGACAAAAAGATCCGTGACCTTGATGAAGCGATTGCAGAACTGGAGAATATTGATTTACAAATTCACCTGGATAACGCAATGAAGGAAGTAAAACAGGCATTAAAGGAAATTGATAGTGAAAAAATCAGGCTTGATGTTGAAAAAGCAATGAAAGAAGTGGATTTCCAAAAGATTAGGTCCGATGTTGAAAAGGTTATGAAAGACGTGGACTTTGCAAAAATTGAAAGAGAGGTAAAGGAATCTTTTGCTAAAATTGACTGGGAAAAAATGAAGATGGAATTCGAGGCAATAAAAAAAATTGACCTGCCTGAAATGGAAGCCGATTTAGCCAGAGCCCGGGACGAAATAAAAAAAATAGGACCTGAAATCGAAAAGGAATTAAAAAAAGCTAAAATAGAAATTGAAAAGGCTAAAGTTGAAATGAAGGAATATAAATTATTTATTGATGGGCTGCACAATGACGGACTGATCAATAAGGAAACAAGTTATTCTATCATTTATAAAAACGGAAAACTTCATATAAATGAGCAAGAGGTTCCTGAAAAAACTTATGAAAAATACCGCAGCTTTCTTAATAATCATGAAAAATTCAATATAAATAAGGATAAAGGAGATTTTAATATTGATAGGGAATAAATAGTTCATTATAAAATTGGAATAAAATAGCCCCGGTAATTTGCCGGGGTTGTTTTTTACTGATAAAAAATTTTCCGGTTTAATTTTCAAGTGATGAAGTCAATAAAGAAGGGCTGGATAAAAAATAAAAAACCGGCTATTCAATAGCCGGTCAAGGAGAAATATAATACTTTTAATTTTAGAAATCGGCAAAAAGCAAGGCTGAAGGAACAAGATTAAAATCCCTGTTTTCAACCATTTCGATATTTAACAAAAATCCTTCATCTGTTTTAACTACTACTTTTTCTTTGGTTACACGCTTATAGCCCGATTTCTCAAAAACAAATTTATAAGTACCCGGTTTTAATTCTTCAAACCCATAATTTCCGTATTCATCGGTGTGTACTGCTTTTTCTTTTTTTGATACAAGGTAGGCTGTCACTATTACATCCTTTAAGGGCTTTTTATTTTCACAATTCAAAATATTTCCAGCCATGTCATTCTTCTTTCCTTTTCCGTCAGAAGGTGATGGTTCTGTATTGGCTTTGGCAATGGCGAAAATTAAAAGCGCTATTGACAGCAGTATTAACTTAGGTTTCATACAATCTTTTTTATTGATTTGACCAATTCAACCGGTAAGAGGTTTTACATTAATTGGATCTGAAACAACTTATTAAAATTACATTTTTCTTACCGGATTTTGCAAACCTTCCTCAAATTCCTGCCACACCTTTTTTACAATTTCACCGGCAGGTAAAATGTCGTTTAAGAGACAACTTACCTGCCCTATTTCTAATTCACCTTCACTGAGGTTTCCTTCAAACATTCCCTTCTTAGCTCTTCCTTTGCCTAATAATTCTTTTAATTCACTTTCCTCAGCTCCCCTTTTCTCGGCTTCCTTTATTTGATTATAGAATTCATTTCGAATCATTCTTACCGGTGTAAGTTGTTTGAGAGTCAAAACCGTATCTCCTTCTCCGCTAGCGATAACCTTATTTTTAAACGAAATATGAGAGGAAGCTTCTTCACTCGCCACAAAGCAACTCCCCATTTGTACTGCCTCAGCTCCCATTACCATAGCAGCCAGCATTTGCCTGCCTGTAGCAATGCCACCTGCAGCAATTACCGGAATTCTTACGGCGTTAACTATTGCCGGAACAAGCACCATCGTTGTTGTTTCTTCCTTTCCATTATGCCCGCCTGCTTCAAAACCCTCAGCAACTACGGCCTTGCAACCTGCCTCCTCCGCTTTTAAAGCAAATTTACTACTGCTCACTACATGCACGACGGTAATTCCATTTTGGTTCAATAGTGCCGTCCAGGTTTTAGGATTTCCGGCAGAAGTGAAAACAATTTTGACCCCTTCCTCAATAATGATCTTTATATGTTTATCAATATCCGGATAAAGTAATGGAACATTAACCCCAAAGGGATGGTTTGTGGCCGCTTTGCACTTGCGTATATGGTCACGTAAAACATCAGCGTACATACTACCACTACCCAGTATGCCTAAACCGCCGGCATTACTTACAGCGCTGGCAAGCTTCCAGCCGCTGGCCCATATCATTCCCGCCTGGATAATGGGAATATCTATTCCAAAAAGTTTTGTGATGCGATTGGTGAAGTTTATCATTGACCGGAAGTAGTTAACCTTTTACATGGACCGGTTTACGGTTGAAATGATTTTAAAAGATCAATTTTAATAAATACCGGCAACCTACCCCAAATCAATATTAGTATTATCTCCTATATTAAGTGTCCGGGTTTCGCCTCTAAGGCCCGTATCACTTCCTATAATGGATCCTTCCAATACAATATCAAACAGGTTGGAAAAGGACCCTATGATCGAATTCCTGATAATGGAATATTCGATTGTTGAATTATCACCGATGGTAACATTGGGTCCAATGATCGAATTTTTTATATCACAAGCTTCTCCAATGCTTACCGGTGGTATGATCACGGTGTTCTCGAAATTATATTCACTTTCAGCTTTGCGTGTGAACTTTTTTAAAAGGGTGGCATTTGACTCCAGTAGGGTTTCTTTTCTTCCACAATCAAACCAACTCTCCACTTTAAATGGCTTCATTTTGATTCCCATCTTCAACATACAATCCAGGGCGTCAGTAAGGCTGTATTCTCCATGCGTCCGCAGGCCCTGCCGGTAATTTTTTTCCAGGCAATCAAATAACTGGCCGCTTTCTTTGATCTTATAAATACCCACAAGTGCCATATTAGATTTAGGGATTTGCGGCTTTTCAACTACATGACCAATAAATCCATCTTCGTTTATTTCTGCTACACCAAACTCCCTTGGATCATCTACTTTTTTTACCCCCAACATGGAGCATGGACTATTTACTACTTCCTGAATATCATATTCACAGATCGTATCGCCAAGCACTACAAGTACTTCATCGTTGGCAACTACTTCTTTTGTAATTTGAATGGCATGTCCTATCCCCTGCCGGTCGATCTGCTGAACGTAATGGGCCTGCAAATCGGGGTATTTTGCTTTTACATAATCCCTGATCTTATCGCCCAAATACCCTACAATAAAAACAAATTCACGGATGCCCGCCTCTTGCATCTGATCAATAATAATACTTAATACCGTCTTTCCTGCAAGCGGAATAAGAGCCTTAGGTTGTGTATAGCTGTGGGGGCGAAGTTTAGTTCCGGCGCCTGCTACTGGTATGATTGCCTTCATTAATAACCACCATCCGCTTAAACGGACTTTTAGCCTAAGCCTTTTGGCTCAGACATGATTAAAAAAATCAAATTATTTATTCCTCTGCATTAAAGGTTAACTGTTGTTTACTTTCCTTCCTGTCTTCCAATCACTTTCGTGCGGGAATTAAGGCAAAAGCCATCGAAAGTAAGGAATTTTAGCACAATTAAAAACTTATACTGCATACGGAATTTTCAATTACTCACCAGCCTAATTTTGCAGCCTGTACCTATTTACCCTTCCAGTAGCCCGCTACCTATTGCTTTTGATTTTGGATTATCGTGTTGAAACTTCAGGTAGCAAACAGATGTGTAAATAGCTTTTTGTTCTTGAGTTTCCTATGGCATTCCATATCGATTAGGTACAATTGCCCGTTATAGACCACAATATTTTAAAAAAAATATACTTATTTCATGCAAAAGGACACCCAAATTTTTGACCTCATCAACAAGGAACTTGAAAGACAGCGTAATGGCATCGAATTGATCGCTTCTGAAAATTTCACATCATTGCAAGTAATGCAATCGATGGGAACAGTTCCAACTAATAAATATGCGGAAGGATATCCGGGCAAACGGTATTATGGAGGCTGCGAAATAGTAGATCAGATCGAGACCCTGGCTATTGAACGATTAAAAAAAATATTTAACGCCAGCTGGGCCAATGTGCAACCTCATAGCGGAGCACAAGCAAATGCGGCAGTATTCCTGGCTTGCCTTAAGCCAGGAGACAAAATATTAGGGCTTGATCTCAGTATGGGGGGACATTTAACGCATGGCAGTCCTGCTAATTTCAGCGGAAAAAATTTCCAGGCATTATTTTACGGTGTAACGAAAGAAACCGGTTTAGTAGATTATGATCAGTTAGAAGCTACTGCCCTAAAGGAAAAACCAAAAATGATTATCTGCGGCGCTTCCGCATATAGCCGCGACTGGGATTATAAACGAATCCGCGAGGTGGCGGATAAGATCGGAGCAGTTATCATGGCGGATATTGCCCACCCGGCTGGCTTAATAGCTAAAGGATTGTTGAATGATCCTTTTGATCACTGCCATATCATTACTTCAACTACTCATAAAACATTACGGGGTCCAAGAGGCGGCATTATAATGTTGCGTCATGATTTTGAAAACACCTGGGGTATTAAGGATCCTAAAGGGAATACCCGAATGATGAGTCAATTGCTTGACTTGGCCGTTTTTCCCGGAACACAGGGCGGACCTCTGGAGCATGTTATAGCGGCTAAGGCAGTATCCTTTGGTGAAATTCTTACTGACGACTTTACAACCTATGCAAGGCAAATGATCAATAATTCCCAGGCAATGGCAAAAGCTTTTGTTAACCGGGGCTATGACCTGATCAGCCAGGGTACGGACAATCATTTAATGTTAATTGATTTGCGTAATAAATCCCTCACGGGTAAAAAAGCGCAGGAAACTCTGGATAAAGCTCATATAACGTTAAACAAAAATGCTGTCCCTTTCGATGACAAATCACCCTTTGTAACTTCCGGTATTCGTATAGGCGTACCAGCTATTACTACCAGAGGCATGAAAGAAAAAGATATGGAAACTGTTGTTGCCATGCTGGATAAAGTTCTCAAAAATGCCGAAGATGAAAAAACGATCCTTGATGTGAAAACCGAAGTCAAAACTTTCATGAAACAATTTCCTCTTTACCCGGAATTAGGATAACACATTACCTTTATTTTAGTAAGGCAGCTCCCACAGAGGGCCTTTTTTTAGTGTAATACAACATAGAAAATAAAATTTGGTTATACAATTTCAAATTTCTACAACATTAGAAATTGTTTCGAAAGGGTATGGAACCCGGTTTAGTTTTATGTTTTATTATAAACCTTTTTGTAACCAAAAAAAATGACTGCCCCCATAATTAGTGAAAAAATTATCCAATACCAAATGCTATGTTTTCTTAATTCAATAATATCTGTTTTGCCTACCAGCACCTGGCCTGCCCAATAGTATGGCAACAACTTTTCTTTAGATGCATTCTGCATGAATTCAAGTTTACCTTTTTGCAGAGCAATATCAGTTGGTAGTCCCTGGGCGAGATGTTTATAAAAAAGTTCGGTTAGCTGGTAAGTCGATTCGTTTTCAACAGTCCACAAGTTTGAAATAGCCGCAGGAATTCCCAACGCGGCAAATCCCCGGTTGAAACTAAAAACTCCTTCTCCCTGGTAATTTTTTCCTGCTCCAGTTTCGCAGGCAGATAGTACAATAAGCCGGGTCATAGGTTTATATGCATTGATAAGATCAGACAAGTATAATGCAGAATCGGAAAAATAAATAACCGGTTCATTATTGCCGCTGCTATCAGAAGCATGAGTATATAATTGTATGATCCGGTATTTTGAAAACTGCTGCAGAAAATTATTGCGGGAAGCATGGGTGGTTACCTTGTTCACGGCATTATCAAAATAGCTGGCAATTTTTATAAGCGAAACATCGCTTCCCGGCAGGGCGGTCAATGAAAAAGTGGAAGGATAATTAACAGGGGCAATACCCATAAAGTTTTTGCCACCTGAAACTGATCCCGATTTAAAATCATTCATCAGAAAACGAGCCGAATAGGTATAACTTACTGCATGATCGAATATAAAATATGCCGGTTGATGATTAAATATGTTGGTTATTAAAGATTCGAAAGGAAAACATTGTCCATCGGGAGAAATTATAATACGACTCCCTTGTAATGATAAATTTTGAAATACCAATTTGTATAAATGATTGGATACGCTGACAAAATCGTCAAACTTCCTGTTTATCAAATCTGGATTGGATAAATATAAAATGTATTTAGTGGCAGTCTTTTCATAATCCTGCTTATTTATTTTAGTTAAATAACTATTCTGCCTGGTTATCAGTAAGGCATAAACAGCGCTGTCCCCAGAAAAAATTTCGAGCAGGGCGTCATGCTCCTTCAACAACTTTTGTTGCACATACTGCATAGTGATCGAACTTGTATCAAGGAAACTTTGAAAATACAACGGGTTCCCGGCTTTTATTAATTGTTCCAGGCGGTCCAACTCCTGTTTAGCCGCGAAAATTTCAGTCTTTATAGCTGCCGATTGATCAGCAGCTAAAGCAACTGCATTCAATTCTCTTTCTAACCGAAGTATTTTTTTCTTTAGCTGTGTTAGTTTCAGAATATCATTTTCACCCATCCAGCGTTGCTCATTGAGTTGGTCATTGAGCAGGACTGCCCGGCTTTTTTCAAAAAAGTAAAATCCACCTGCCGGATTGCCCTGCAGATAACAGGCGTCTATAGCAAGCTCATATAACCGACGGCTGTCTCTTCTCCAGAAAAGTTTAGACTGAAGATCGGTTTGTACTGACTTAATCCGATCAAGCAACTGGTCAGTTATTTTATAAATATGAATGGCCTTTTGGATAGCATCCCTTTGATCTTTGTTTTCATATAATTTCCTGTATGCATCTCCTTTATTTATCAAGAGACCGGTGAGGTAGTAACTTCTGTTGACTTGCATTACTTGCCCGGCCGTAATATTTGAAATATCCTCTTCGTTACTTCCAGGCTTAAACTGATCAAATGCCATTTGAAAATACCTGAATGCAGAATCATAGGAACCTTGCCGGACATAAACTGCGCCGATATTTGAATATATGTTTAGAGATTCAAAACGATCTTCAATACTTCTGAATTTGTCGTTATTGATATACCCCAGTGCCTTTTTATAATAAAGCAAAGCTTTATCCGCATCCTTATAATGCTTCGAATACACATTATAACCTATATCCTTCGTTGTTTGTTTACAATTAAAATAATCCCTCTCTGTTTCAAAACAAGAAAGGGCCTGGTTATAATAAGAAAGCGTCGCCTTTATATTTCCTTTTTGTTCCTGTACATCTGCCAACTGAGCATAAACGACACCCAGGTAATTAATTCGTCCCGCTTTTTTGTATTCGTTTACTTTATCCTGTAGAATATTCTCAGCTTTTTCAAACTGCTCCAGTTTTATTAAAGCATTTACATGCCATCCCAAACTGCTTGACGCATATCCTTCACCTGCTTCTTTTTCAATACCCCGATTCTTATCAGCATATTCCCTACCAAGCATTTCGCATTTTTCAGCGTAGTCTATGCACCGGTGATAATCTCCTATGTCAAAATAATATTCAACCCTCGTATACAATGCATATAAAGATGCCCTGTCTATAATTTTCAACCGGATAGCTATTGAAGCACAACTATCGAGTGCTCTCATTTTTTCAGTAAAATTATTTAAAGAGTCGTATGCCACCGACAGCCAGTAATAGTTACCGGGCAAAGTATTCAGTTTTACGGAAGGTTTGTTTGCATTATTATTGATAATATCAATAGCCTGTTGCCGGTATTGAACAGCCTTTATATAATCATGTTGTTGAAAATAAAAATCGCCAATTTTTCGGAGTAAAAATATATGTGTTGAATCATTGCGATATGGACAGTTGTTCATTCTCTTCTCAATCGCCATCAATTCCGCCAGTTGGTCCGCGGGAGTTAATTTTGAAGATTTTAAATTTATCAGCTTGCTCCATAATACATTCCTGTCCGGGCACTGGCTCCAAAGTGATCCCGAAAAAATCAATCCGGCAAATAT
>JBGTNK010000158.1:0-18026 GCA_041743125.1 Chitinophagaceae bacterium | reverse complement strand
CTACTGGAAGTGCCGGTGCTACCGCATCCGCTGCACACTCTACTGTGCTGCTCGTTGCTGCCGGACCGCCTACTTCACCAGGATTTGTTACATGATCGATCGTATAGGTATACGTCCAATATGCAACATTATTTGCAGCATCAGTATATGAATAAGTATACACCCTGGTACCTTCACAGGTAAGAGTGGTTGGATTATCAACAGTGCTAAAGAGAACACCTGCAATGGAGCCGTCACAATTATCAAGAGCTACAGGCACAGTAGGTGCAACAGCTAAGCCAATGCATTCTACAGTTAAACTCCCGTTTGCGGCTGTAACAGGAATTTGGTTATCATTTACCGTTACCGTAAACACACAAGTAGCATCAGGAGTACATCCATTGCTTGCAGTAATTGTAACCGTAGTTATGCCTTCATTAAAAGTTGCACCACTTCCCGTACCAGATCCGCTTGAAGGGGTGGGAGGATTTGTTCCGGTAAATAAATACGTTATCGTTGGTGAAGGAGAACCTGAGGCTGTGGCTGTATAATTTACAACTGCTGTACAAACTCCTGCATCAGTATTAACCGAAATATTGCTGGGGCATGCTGTAAATGTAGGTGCCGTGTTAACTGATAAAGTAACATCTTGAGTGAATGATTGTGTACAATTGGGAGAACTGCTTGTTGTAGTTACACTGGTTATTTGTAAAATCTGGCCATTATTAGCTGCAGTAAGATTTGCAGAAGTGAAACTTGCCGCACCAGATCCATTGGCAAGTACTCCGGTAACCGGTGTTTGTGCTACACCATTAATGGAATAGCCAATGGTTGAAGCGCTGCCTGCTAATAAACCTGTTAAATTAATTGTTGCTCCGGTACCTGCACAAACTGTTGCCTGCTGTGAAGCACCTGTTAGAGTAGGTTTAGGTCTTACTGTTATTGTAGCTCCATCATCGGTAAAGGTTGGAGTTGTTGTTGCAGTTGTTGTACAACCATTCCCATTAGTAATTGAAACTAAAGAATAATTTGTAGTTGTAGTTGGGTTTACTGCTACGTTAAAAGTAGTGGGAGATGCACTGGAAATGGTTTGTGGTCCCCAGGTGGTGGTACCATCAGTATAGCTTATTGTATAAGGTGCTACAAATGTGGCATCACGGGCATCAAAGGTTAAGGTACCATTATCTCCTGCGCAAATAATACTGCCACTAAATCCATTTGTAACATTATCCGGCAATCCATTTACTGTTATAGTAGCTGTTTGTCCGGGAATAGGATTTGGGCATCCCGGCGTGCCATCCAGGTAGGCAGCATTTATTAAGTTGTAATTAAATGTGCCTGCTGCACCTGTTGGTGCCATTACTGTTGCTGTGGAATTTGCAGGGACGGTTAATGTTGTACTATTAATGCCATTAATATTATATGTTACTGTTATATCGAGACTTTGAGGGTTAGTAAACGTTACAATTGGAGATGTTGCGCCTTGACAAACTGTGGTTGTTCCACTGATTGTTGCTGTAGGTCTTGGGCGAACTGAAACAGTTGATGTATTATTTGAGCTTATTAAATTTGAGCAGCCACTTGAAGCCAGATTAGTAACTGTTACTGTTGTATTAACCGGAGAAGAAGTATTATTAGTCAATGCAGTTGTTGTGAAAGTACCTGAACCCGTACCACCTGAAACTGTCATTGACGCTGTAGAACCTGTTGCTGTATTACCACCAGTTAAATTATATGTAACAGTATAGGTTCCATTATTAAGTGTCGAAGAAGACAATGTAACGGTAGATGTACCACCTGAACATATTGGCGTGGATGCTGATGTTGTTGTAAGAGCATATGTTGGGCACCATGTGAGAATAACTTTACCATTTCCTCCAGAACCACCGTTTTGAGTTGCACCACCTTGTCTGTCGGCGCCACCACCACCACCACCAGGAGCACTACCCAAAATTCCCGGATTATTATTACTTGTTGCGCCGCTACCACCATTTCCACCACCAGAAGGAGCTGTTGCCCCAGTTGTTGATAATGCAGTGACTCCATTACCCCCAGGTCCGGCTGAGGAGCCTCCACCACCTGCATTGGTCGAAGCGGTGTTTGCGGTTCTTCCACTACCTCCAACAAATACAAATCCAACATCACCAATTCCAGCGGTTGCACCTGCTCCACCTGTGATCGTATTGTCTGGAACTCCACTACCCCCCCTTGCTAAAACAGTTAATGCATCGATAAACCAAGAATCACCGCCATTAATAGTTGTACCTGTTCCACCTGCACCTACATTTACAGTATATGTATTTCCTGGTATAACAGTAACAACTTTTTTTGAATAGCCTCCCCCTCCTCCACCGCCACCTTCTCCTGCAGTACTTCTAGTGCCGCCCCTACCGCCGCCTCCCCAAGTTTCAACAGTAATACTGTTTACACCGGCAGGAACTGTAAAAGTATTGCTTGAAATAAAAGTCTGGGTTTGCTGACCCAAAATGCCCGATATAAAAAGCAAATTTGCAATCAACAAGGCGAAAACAAACATTCCGGGTTTGCGTAGTAGATTTTTCATAAAGCAGTTCGATTTGAAATTATTAATGATGGAGGGTATAAATGAAAAAGATGCGGAGGGTCGCTTCGCATCATCTGTATAAATAATATGGACTGGATTGTTTGTTGCCTCAGTACAACAATACACAGGCGCAGTGCCCTGTGTACAACCATTAACAGTAGGTGGTCCGGGAGTAAAATTTTTACTCATATTATGTTCTCAGTTTCGGTAATGAAAAAAAGCCGTTACTGATCTCTCAATAGATGGATGCTGAAAAGTTTTCGGGGGGTAATAATTATAAATCTGGAAAGAGGCAGGAAAAGCTGTACACAGCCTGGTTGGTTCAAAGGAACAAAATTATAAAAGCAGATTACTCGAAGGAAAAGGATTTGAAGGAGGGATTCCCGTCATTTTTTAAAACCAAGCTGACACCGAATATAGAAGAGTTTTTTAACAAAACAAATAATTCTTTATTTGTTATTCATTAATTTTTTGTGCAATTGTAAAGAGTGAAACGCATCATGAGCCTGATTTTACGTGTAAACCCAGAGCTAATATATTTACCCTTACCCACTGTCTTTCACCTCTCTACTGCCCAGATCGATTAAATTTTTATTATCCTGATTTCTCCATTCAGGCATAATAAATGATTGATAAAAGATTTAAATAACATGCCACTCATCGAATTCACACCCCAGGGATTGTTTTGCCGGCAGGGCGATTTTTATATCGATCCCTGGCGCCCGGTATCCAAAGCCGTCATCACACATGCACACAGTGATCATGCAAGGCCGGGCAGCCAGTCTTACTTATGTCATCATCATACCTTACCATTATTGCAACTGCGGTTGGGCGATCATGCTTATCAATCTGTGCAATGGAATGAACCTGTTTACATGAATGGTGTAAAAATTTCCCTGCACCCCGCAGGTCATATCATCGGTTCATCGCAGGTGCGGGTAGAATATAAAGATGAAGTATGGGTAGTGAGCGGTGACTTTAAAACAGAAGATGATGGGTTGAGCGGCCGCCTGGAACTGGTGCCCTGTCATACATTCATCACTGAATCTACTTTTGGCTTGCCCATCTATAACTGGAAGCCTCAAAATGAAATTTATAAAGACATACAGGACTGGGTATTGCAAAATAAAGAAGATGGAAAAGTATCTGTGCTCACCGCATATAGTTTAGGAAAAGCGCAACGACTATTATCCTGCCTGGCACCCACTGAACTTCCTGTTTTTTTGCATGGCGCCGTATATAATGTTCATACCACACTGGTGAATGCGGGATGGTCTTTGCCTGCGGCAAAAAGAGTGGAAGCGGGAATGAACAGTAAAGAATTTAAAGGCTCAGTGGTTGTAGCACCGGGCAGTGCTGATGGCACACCCTGGATGAAACGGTTTGCTCCTTATGCTGTAGGTGTATGCAGTGGATGGATGCAGGTGCGGGGCAATACAAGAAGAAGAAATGCTGACGCTGGTTTTGCATTGAGCGATCACGCCGACTGGAAAGGACTTTTGCAAACAATAAAAGATACCGGTGCCACAAAAGTTTTTGTAACGCATGGATTTCAATCGGCTTTCAGCCGCTACTTAAATGAGATAGGTATAGAAGCGGCGGAAGTAAAAACAGAATATGGAAATGAAGAAGAAAATGAGGCCTCCCCAAACCCCTCCGAAGGAGCGGCTTTTAAAGAAGATACCGCTAATAGATCGTAACATATTAAAACAAAGTCGTCAATAATTTATGAAACAATTTGCTGCGTTGGTAAAAGTATTAGGTAGCAGTACCAAAACGAATGACAAACTGCAGGCTTTGTCGGACTATTTTTCGGTGGCCAATGATAAAGATAAAGTTTGGGTGATCGCTATCTTCAGTGGCAGAAGACCCCGGCGATCGGTTAATTCAAGATTACTTTCTGAATGGTGTTTGGAGATCGCCTCCTTGCCGCCCTGGCTTTTTACCGAATGCTATTCCACCGTGGGCGACCTGGCCGAAACCATCGCTTTATTACTCCCGGAAAAAACAACCGCCGTACAGGGAGAAGAAGCCCTTCATTTTTATATTGAACAATTGATGGCCCTTGAAAAATCAAGCGAGGAACAAAAAAAATCATTCATCACCGGCAGCTGGATGAATATGGACCGGGATGAACGTTTTGTATTTAATAAACTGATCACCGGAAGTTTTCGCATTGGCGTATCACAAAAAACGATGGTGAATGCATTATCCAAAACGGTGAACATGGAAGCCAATACCATCGCCCACCGTATCAGCGGCAACTGGGATCCTTCTACTACCCTCTTTCATGATTTGTTAAGCGCCGATACCATTGATCATTCAAGACCTTATCCGTTTTATCTTGCCTATGCCATCGAAAATGAAATTGATACATTGGGCAACACCGATGAATGGCAGGCCGAATGGAAATGGGATGGTATCCGTGGCCAGATCATTAAACGCAATGATGAACTTTTTGTATGGAGCCGCGGTGAAGAACTGATGACAGATAAATTTCCGGAGTTTCATGTATTAAAAAATCATTTACAAAATGGTACTGTACTGGACGGAGAGATCATGCCCTTTGCTGACCAGAAAGCTTTACCCTTTGCACTATTGCAAACAAGGATCGGCAGAAAAAATATAACAAAAAAACATTTGCAGGAAGCGCCGGTTGCTTTTATAGCCTATGATATCATAGAACATGATGGAAATGATATCCGCGAAACAACCATGGAAGAAAGAAGAAATATTTTGGAAGCTATAGTGGAATCCGTGCAGCTACCCGTGCTTCAACTTTCTTCTCAAATTTATTTTAATGAATGGAAGGAACTGGCAGAACAACGTTCAAGGTCAAGAGATATCAACAGCGAAGGCATAATGCTGAAGCGAAAAAATTCTGTGTATGGCACCGGGAGAAAAAGAGGTGACTGGTGGAAATGGAAAATAGATCCGCTGGTGATTGATGCCGTAATGATCTATGCACAAAAAGGCAGCGGTCGCAGAAGTAATCTTTATACTGATTATACATTTGCCGTAAAAGACGGTGATCAATTAGTCAGCTTTGCCAAAGCCTATTCAGGATTGACAGATAAAGAATTTGCCCAGGTGGATCATTTTGTAAAAAGAAATTCATTGGAAAAATTCGGACCAGTAAGAACCGTAAAACCAGAACTGGTTTTTGAAATTGCCTTTGAAGGTATTGCTGCGAGTAACCGCCACAAGTCTGGTGTTGCATTACGGTTTCCGAGAATGAGCCGCTGGCGCAAGGATAAAAAACCTGACGAGATAAATACATTAGACGATCTGAAAAAAATGCTGGAGATGTATGGGAAATAAAAAATGTCAATAAATCTAACCAGCTACCAACGGCCGGCCCTGGTAAAAAAAGAAGTATTTTTGAGATCATGCTGACAAAAGAAAAAATATTAGAAACGCTTCGCAGCAACAAACCTTTTTTTGAAAAAGAATTGGGTGTTATCAGCATTGGATTATTTGGCAGCTACGCAAAAGATTTTGATAAGGCCGAAAGTGATGTGGATATTTTGGTTGAACTGAAGCCGCCTCTTGCCAATAATTTTTTTGCGCTTTGGATAAAACTTGAAAAAGAATTGAACAGGAAAGTTGACCTGGTAAGAAGGGGTGATCATTTGTCAGAAACATTTTTGCAAACCGTAGAACAGGAAATTATCTATGCTTAGCCCTTTTATCAAAAGAAAAGCTGAATATATTCTAGATCACACAAATACTATCACTATTTATTTTGCTTCCATTTATGAACCTGAGGATTTCAATATTCTTCCTGACGGGAAAAAGTCATTTGATGCTATAATCAGTCGTTTACAAGCATTGGGTGAAAACTTTAAGAAATTGAAAAACTTCAACCAGGTTTTTTGAAACAGGATATCCATGCAGATTTGGAAAAGATTATTAAATTCCGTGATTTCATTTCAAATCACTACGAGAAATTGGATCGTGATATTATTTTTGAAATATGCAGGGATGATATACCTGAACTAACATTATCGGTAAATAAATTTCTTCAATTATGAAAGGGGCTGGTAAATGCACCATCTAAATTCCAAATTTTTGCATACCAGCACCCTCCCCTCTTGAAAATTTTTCTATTCGCAAATCCTTCTGCCCCTCCTTGATTCGCTTTGTTCGCAATGACGTGAAGGGGACGAAAAGCATGTTTGCAGAAAAGCCAATGCGGCCAGCCAATGCGAAAAATCAAAAATGCACCAATGAACGCCCTGTTTCGGGAAAAATTGTAATTTCAATTTTTCAACAACAATGCTGACAAAAGAAAAAATATTAGAAACGCTAAGAAATAATAAATCTTTTTTTGAAAAAGAATTGGGTGTTATCAGCATTGGTTTGTTTGGCAGCTATGCTAATGGAAAACAAATTGATGATAGTGATGTGGATATTTTGGTGGAATTAGATGAACCAAGCTGGACTAAACTGTGTGGGGTGTGGAATATCCTGGAAAAACAGTTGAACTCCAAAGTTGACCTGATCAGAAAAGGACCGCACATAAGGAAAAAATTTATGAATACTGTAGAATCTGAGATCATCTATGCCTGATAACATCATATTGGAAAGACTGGAATTGATTTTGGAACATACAGAGGTTATCATGCAAAGAATGTTATTAGTACCCAATGCCGAATGGTTTATTGCCGGTGAAGCGGGAGAAATAACGTATGATTCACTTTTAGCAAGGCTTCAGCCGATTGGAGAGAACATAAAGAAAATTGAAAAAATAGAACCGGGATTTATAAAGAAAACTATGGCACTCAACCCGGATGATATAATTCGCTTTAGGGATTTAATTGCCCATCACTACGAGTTACCGGATTACCAGGTTATTTTCAATATCTGCAGCCAGAATATTCCCAAACTTGATCACATAATCCGGACTTAATAGAAGTCCCTTTAGAAATGAAGATTTTAAAATTACATGGTTACCGGGTTATTGAAGACTGGCTGAAAACAAGAAATTTTTCCCCCTTTTTATTTCAACAACAAACCTGGCATCAAATCCTCAATAAAGAAAGTGGTTTGGTAAATGCACCCACCGGTTGCGGTAAAACCTATTCCGTTTTTCTTGGCTCCCTCATTCAATTTATCAATACCCATCCGGCGCAGTATAAAACAAAATCAAAAAATGGTTTACAGTTACTTTGGATCACTCCCTTGCGGGCCCTGGCCAAAGATATTGGTCGTGCCATGGAAGAAGTGATCGCTGAACTGGGGATGAACTGGAAGATCGGTATCCGAAATGGGGACACCAGCACATTGGAAAGGCAAAGGCAAAAAAGGCAAATGCCTGAAGTGCTGATCATTACCCCAGAGAGTCTGCATTTATTACTGGCGCAAAAGGATTATCCTGAAATTTTTAAGTCATTAAAAATAATAGCTGTTGATGAATGGCATGAATTACTGGGAAGTAAAAGAGGTGTGCAGGTAGAACTGGCCATTAGCAGAATAACCAGTTTGACCTATCGTGATCCGACTAATGTATCCGATGATAAAAATAATGCACCCGCCATCTGGGGCATATCGGCCACCATCGGCAACCTGGAGGAAGCAAAAAAAGTTCTATTAGCTCCGTTAAGAAAAGAAGGAATTATTATCCGTGCGGAGACCAAAAAGAAAATTGAAATAGAATCCATCATACCCGATGAAATAGAAAAATATCCATGGGCGGGTCACCTGGGTATTAAACTCGTGGACAAGGTGATCCCTATCATTTTGCAAAGCAAGACCACACTTATTTTTATTAATACCAGGGGTATGAGCGAGACCTGGTATCAAAAACTTTTAGACGCCTGTCCCGATCTTGCGGGTTCTTTAGCCCTGCATCACGGATCAATTGATATGGAACTCAGGCAATGGGTAGAAGACAACCTGCATACAGGAAATTTAAAAGCGGTGGTATGTACGGCCAGCCTTGACCTGGGTGTTGACTTTCGCCCCGTGGAAACCGTGATACAAGTGGGATCCCCAAAAGGTGTAGCCCGGTTCTTACAAAGAGCTGGCCGAAGTGGCCACAGCCCCGATGCTGTCAGTAAAATATTCTTTCTGCCCACGCATTCACTTGAATTGGTAGAAGCGGCAGCATTGCAATCAGCAATGGAAGAAAATTTTATTGAAAGCCGTCGGCCGATGATGTTATGCTTTGATGTGCTGATACAATATTTAAATACATTGGCCATATCCGATGGATTTGTTCCGCAGGAATTATACCAGGAGCTCATTGCAACACATTGCTACCAGGAGCTAACTATAGAAGAATGGGAACAGATCCTTCATTTTATTACAAAAGGGGGAAATGCCTTGCAGCAATATGATGAATTTAAAAAGATTGAAATTGAAGATGGAGTTTACAAAATCATTAACCGCAGAACGGCGATGCGCCACCGCTTACATATCGGCACCATTGTGAGTGAATCCATGATGAAAGTAAAATTTATAACAGGAGGATTTATCGGGGTTATTGAAGAATGGTTCATCTCCCGGCTTCAACCCGGTGATGTCTTTACGCTGGCAGGAAGAAACCTGGAATTTGTAATGATAAAAGAAATGACGGCGGTGGTGAGAAAAAGCAAATCAAAAAAATCAATAGTACCCAGCTGGCAGGGTGGTCGAATGCCACTAAGTGCGAACCTGGGTAAAAAGTTAAGAGAGCAACTGACGGAAGCGAGTACCGATTTGTCAGACTTGAATGAAGAAATGGCACAACGAAGTTTTGTGTTATCAAAAGGAAATAACAAGTACGAAAAACCAAAGGGAAAGCAAGAGAAGAAAGCAATTGAATTACAAGTATTGAAACCACTTTTCGCATTACAACAATCTTTGTCACACGTGCCGAAAGCAAATGAACTGCTGATAGAGCATATAGAAACAAAAGATGGATATCATCTTTTCGTATATCCATTTGAAGGACGTTTGGTTCATGAGGCTATGGCTGCCATCCTTGCCTATCGTATCAGCCGCATCACGCCGATTACTTTTTCCTTTGCTATGAACGATTATGGTTTTGAATTACTGAGCGACCAACCTATACCTGTAGATGATACCAATGTACAGGATCTGTTTTCAACCGAAGAATTACTGGCAGATATTCAACGCAGCGTAAATGCCACTGAAATGGCCCGTCGGAAATTCAGGGATATAGCTGTTATTGGTGGTTTGGTATTCCAGGGCCTGCCGGGTGAAAAAATAAAGTCAAAACATTTGCAAGCCTCTGCGTCACTTTTATTCAATGTGTTCACGGAATATGAACCCAATAATCTTTTGATCAGGCAGGCTTTCCAGGAAGTATTGGACCAGCAGATGGAGGAAGTCAGGTTAAGAGATATGCTGCATCGAATACAGGCATCTGATATCGTCATTACTTTTCCTGCAAGATTAACGCCCTTTTGTTTTCCAATAAAAGTAGATAGTATGCGGGAGGATCTTTCTTCAGAAAAGTTAGAAGACCGGGTAAAAAGAATGCAGCAACAACTGGCTGATTGAACCAGATTTTTACATAACTATTACAAAAATCTTTATCCGTTATATCTTCCATCCATCACCTTTGCAGCATTGGATTTTTTGAAGTTTCTTAACTCCTTTTACAATACGATGTAATGCATTATAATTCTAATACAGCGGGAAAGATATTTTACTTCATTCTTTTACCTGAATTCAGAACTCATTTTTTATTACATTCAATCATGGCGACGTTATTATCTCATATTATAGATGGAGAACATTTGATCATGAGTAATGAAAGATCCCTGTTCTGGGAAAATCAAAAAACTCTTGTGGTTGCCGATTTACATGTTGGTAAAACCGGTCATTTTCGCAAGGCGGGAATAGGCGTTCCTTCCGGCATTTATAAAGATGACCTGCATCGCCTGCTTGCACAAATTCTTTTTTTTAAGGCTGAGAGACTGATCATAGTTGGCGATTTAACTCATAGTATTGCCAACCTCGAGATGGACCTGTTCAGAAAATGGCGAAAGGATTTTTCCTTGCTGGACGTACATCTTGCCAAAGGCAATCATGACATACTTGACAAAAAATGGTATGAGGAAGCAGACATAAAAGTGCACAATGAACCGTATGCTATCAATAATTTTTTATTTGTACATGATTTCAGAAAACCAAAGCTAACTGTGCCCCGGGGCAAATTTGTTTTCTCCGGTCATGTTCACCCCGGCATTCAGATCAAAGGAGGGGGAAGACAAACATTACGTTTTCCCTGTTTTTATTTTTCCAATCCGCACTGCATATTACCGGCATTCAGCCGCTTTACGGGTATTTATAAAATAGAGCCTCAAAATGATGATGAAGTATTTGGTATCGTGGATAGTGAAATTATTAAAATGCCTTTTAGAAAAAGGTAGTCTACCACTTTTTAATTTGCTGATAGTCCAGGTTATAAATAAAGCGAACCGTTAGTTCATTCCCGTGTCTTAATCCGAATGTTTTTCCGAGATTAGGTACGTAATGCGTATACCGGGTTCCGGCTATGGCCTGGTCTTCACCCAACCAATTCTTAAAGCCCATAACCAGCCGGCTACCATAACGGAAATCCCAGGTAAGGAAAGCATCTGCATTAAAGAAATTAACATTACTCTCTGAGGTAACATATGTTGCTGCCACCGGGTTTCCTTTTTCATCGAGACGGGCTATTCTCTTTATAGGAACATGACTCCAATAGTGGCGCAACCGTAGTGTCAGATTGATACGGGGCGTAAAATTGTATATCCCGGACATAATTGTGGTCACATCCTTAAAGTCAACAAAGGCGATCCTGGGCCTGCCCAGGTTATCTCTTCCCGCATTGATTATAAAATCCGTTTCTGTTTCGTATCGGTGAGATAATTCAAGAGATAACTGATTACTGAACCGATACCGCATACCTCCTTCGAGTGAATAATACTCTTTTTCAGGGTTCTGGAAAAAATCAGATACTAAAAAATTATAGTTAAAGAACAAACGTTTTCGGCTATCGGTACTTCCCAACATGGACAAAGACCCATATTGCGGACGGCGGGCATAAACATCGAAAGGGCTTCCAATTACAAAATAATCGTGCTGATCAGGAAGGTAAATGGCAATCAGTCTAAGATCCCAGAAATTTTTAAAGATCCAAAACCCACTGGCCTGGAGTTGAAGTGAATTAAACGCATCCGGTTTATATAACCTGCTGTATAACGCTTGTACATTATACTCATAATTTAAAAAATTCCGGGTGGGTGTTAATTGTTTAAAACTCACGGAACCCGCATTGGTATGCTGATTAGCTGTTTCCAGGTAACCCAGGTCCCTGGGATCGTAATTAAGAGATTTGATAATATTCTGCGCATAATATTGAATCTTACCGCTCACTTTCCCCAGGCGCAGTGAAGTATTGTATCCATCATGTGGAGAAGATGAAAATACTTTACTGTAATGTCCATAACCACGTACATTATACAGGTTCTTTGCGTCGTATAAACTGAAATCGATACCAGATACATTAGCATCTGTGTTTGCCCCATTTCGGGTTACATTGGTATTTGTAAACGTAACATAAGATCTTCCTTTCAAAGCCTGATCCAGCACTATAATATTATAATTGGTTAAGGATTCAGTTTGAATTTTCTGTTTTTCCTGGGTGATCTTGTTCCGCATTGTAGCATGCATAGGTGACGCAATGGCGTTGAAAAAACCAATTCCCAACTTGCCTTTTGTACGGCCTGAAAATTTAATGGCATTATACAATTGGGTGCGGGTGGGATTTTTTAAGATCTCCATGTTGGGATCGCTATCAACCATGGTTTTTACAGCCTGGTATCCGGATGGCGTAGCACCTATCCTGCGTGAATAAAACAACCCGGATTTATTAAAAATCTCAATCCCTTCTGTAAAGAATGGCCGGTATTCTTCAAATTTTATTTCGTAGGGGGTCAGGTTATTGACAACATTATCAGAGACCACCTGGCCAAAATCAGGAACCAGTGTAGCATCCAGCGTAAAACTTTCGTTTATTCCGTATTTAACATCCATGCCCCCACTAAAAAGCAACTCACTGCGTGTATCATCTTTAACGGGAGTGCCACGGATACCAGTAGATAAATAAGGTGAAAAACTCAAGCGCAAGGGCGGCCTGATGTCAACCAGGTTTTCTAATACGCCAAACTGGTTTACAAATCCATTTATGTTTGGGTTTACCGGATTCCAAAAACTTGTTTCATTGTTTCGGCGAACTGAACGCATAAACTGCAGCCCCCAGTCCTGTACTTTTTTCTTAGAAAATCGCAGCGAGATGTAGGGGATTTTCATTTCAACAACCCATCCATCTTTTTTTATGGCAACCTTGCTATCCCAAATTGCATCCCATGTTTTATCGCCATACTCGCCAAATCCAACAGTTACATTAGGAGCCAGGCGGGCATCCGTTTGTACATTGGAAGAGGTAACCAGGAACTGAAAACCGTTCTGATGGTCAAGGTATGTATCAAAAAAAACTGAAAAATAATCCAGGTCTTTAGATTGATCTTCATCCCTGGCTGTAATTTGGTTTCTGATCAAAGAAGGATTATCGAATAAGTAAGCGGCAATGTAGATAGCAGAGTCATCATAAACAATCCTGACTTCCGTTTTTTGTGAAGCAGCTGATCCAAACCTTGGAAAATTCTGTATAAATCCTGTTGCTACCGGCGCATCTTTCCAGGCAATATCATCGAGGTTGCCGTCTATCCCGGGTGGAGAAAAAGCAATCTTTAATGCCGGCAATGTATTTACCTGGGAAAATGAAAACACCCAGGCCACCAACCAAAAGGTCAGGATATTTAGTCTTAACAGCATACGTTCGGTTAACTAACAAATATAACAGCATTATAAAGATAACCGAAAGGGAAAACACTACTGTTCAGCCGTTAATTCATCCTTTTTTTGAGGGAAACCACTTGCTGTTGCAGATCACTGACCACATTAGCCAGCTGACCCATGTCCCATCTTTGTTGCTGATTGGTACGGGAAATAACAACCTGGGCCTGCCACATTTCCAACACATCCTCTGCTCTTACTGTGTATGGATGGTAAATAGGATTATCGCTTACCAAAGTAAATTTATCTTTTGACCGCCCATTTTTCTGAATTCTTTTATAAACAATGCCTTCATGCCTTGAAACTACTATACAGGCGCTATCATTTTTCAGGTCGTCAAGCTTATCTACCTTTTCGCCTACAATTACAGAACCGCTGGGGGTAGGTAACATGGAATCTCCTATAATTTCAAATGCACGATAGTTGCCACCTGTAAGCATGGGTAAGGTAAAAGTGTTTAGCTCATCTACAAATTCAGGGTCAGCATAACCGGCCAGGTACCCGGCGGCGGCTTTTACAGGTACAAAAGGGATATCCGGCCGGCCAGCAGCCAATTTCATGGCCCGGCGTTTCGCCATATAATTACTTTTGTTATCGCTTAGATCTTTACGTAAAATTTCGTCAAGGGTAAGCTTAAAAATATCACACACCACTTCAAGAACATCAATTCGTGGTTCCGCTCTCTCTTCTTCATAGGCACCCAGCAGGGATCGCTTGATCCGCAGTTTATTTGCAAATTCTTCCTGTGTCCATCCTCGCAGTTTGCGGAGATATTTCAAATTTTGATTTGAGATAGCCATATTGAACTAATTTATTTAGTTGCAAAATACTAATTTAATTAGACACTTTGCCTGTTTATTTAAAAAACCCGTTTGGACAAGACGAAAAAAACAAACACTTTTGCCCTTCATATGACTAAGAGAAAAACCAGCCCTGCAAAAAAAAATAGTAAGAAATCCGCAAGTGTAAAAACCGGATCGTCAAAAGAGCCACCCATTATTCTTATTACCAATGATGACGGAGTGTCTTCACCCGGAATCATGAACCTGGTAGAAGCGGTAAAGGACCTGGGAAAAATTGTGGTGGTTGCGCCCGACAAGCCACAATCCGGAATGGGCCATGCTATTACCATCGGTCAGCCATTGCGTTTGCAGAAAGTAAACTTATTCGGCGACATTGAGGCCTGGGCCTGCACCGGCACTCCGGTTGATTGTGTAAAGCTGGCCGTAGACAAAGTACTCCACCGCAAACCCGACCTGTGTTTAAGTGGTATCAATCATGGCGCCAACCACAGCATCAATGTAATCTATTCCGGCACCATGTCGGCGGCAGTAGAAGCTGCCATTGAAAGTATTCCGTCTGCCGGTTTTTCTTTATTGGATTACAGTATTGAAGCCGACTTTACCGGCTCCCGAAAATTTGTACGGATCATTGTGGAGAAAATGCTTTCTACAAAAATGGACAAGCATACAGTGCTTAACGTAAATATTCCGCCTCTGCCGGTGGAACATTTAAAAGGATTTAAACTTTGCCGCCAGGCATACGCCAAATACATTGAAGACTTTTTAGAGAGAAAGGATCCTCATGGTAAAATGTATTACTGGTTAACTGGTGAATTTGTAAATTTTGACAAAGGAACAGATACTGATGTATGGGCGTTGGACAATGGGTATGTTAGCGTAGTGCCTGTACAATTTGATATGACCCACTACATCCAAAAATCCGAATTGGAAAAAACATGGAAATAAAGATCTGGAAAAAGGACAATCTGAAACTGGGTTTGGTTCTTGGCCTGATAGGCCCCTTGCTTGGATTGATCGTGATATATTTTGTGCGGGAAGATTTCAGACCCCTTAGCTTTGGCGAATACCTGGAATATGTTTTTACCGATAATAAACTAATTACTTCAATTGGTTCTCTTTCCTTACTCGCCAACGTTATTCTTTTCACTTTGTATGTTAATACCCACCGGGACAGAACGGCAAAAGGGATTTTCCTGATCACTCTTGTTTATGGCATTATTATACTGGTGCTAAAATTGATGAACTGAAACCATTTAAGTAAGCGATTATTCCCATCCGGGGACTCAGCACTTTACTAACTTTATCGTATTTCTTTCATCACCATTTAATTTCTCCAAAGTTCTGAGCATGAAATATTACATCATTGCCGGTGAAGCATCCGGAGACCTGCACGGCAGTAATTTGATCAGGGAACTAAAAAAGCTGGACAATAACGCAGTAATACGATGCTGGGGTGGAGATAAAATGCAGGCTGCCGGCGCTGAATTGGTAAAGCATTACAGGGACCTGGCTTTTATGGGTTTTACTGAAGTGCTGAAGAACTTAGGGACCATTTTTAAGAATCTTTCATTTTGTAAAGAAGATATTTCTCAATTCAAACCGGATGCTCTTATCCTGGTAGATTACCCTGGTTTTAATCTGCGCATTGCGAAATGGGCAAAAGAGCAGCAATTGTTCCGGAAGGAAGGTGGAAAAATAATTTATTATATCAGTCCGCAGGTATGGGCCTGGAAGGAAGGCCGTGTGAAAACGATGAAGGAATGCATAGATAAAATGTTGGTGATCCTTCCTTTTGAAAAGGACTACTTTAAACATAAATGGAACTGGGAAGTAGAATACGTAGGCCACCCGCTGGTGGAAGTAATAGAAAGGTTTCAAACAGAAATTAAAAAAGAAGACCTCTCCAATAAACCCATTGTTGCGCTGTTACCCGGGAGCAGGCAACAGGAGATATTGAAGAAATTACCGGTTATGCTGGAAGTAAGTAAGAATTTCCCTCACTACCAGTTCATTGTTGCAAAGGCACCAGGGCTGGAGGGATCGTTTTATGATGGACTTCTGAAAGATTATGGTAATGTTTCGTACGTAACAGACCAGACCTATAATTTATTGTCTCAATCAAAAGCTGCATTGGTAACATCCGGAACTGCCACTTTGGAAACAGCATTATTCGGCGTACCGGAAGTAGTGTGTTATAAAGGTTCTTTTCTTTCGTTCCAGATAGGCAAACGCCTGGTAAAAGTAAAATACATTTCACTGGTCAATCTTATCATGGATAAACGGGTAGTAAAAGAATTGATACAGGATGAAATGACTGCCGGCAACCTGCAGAGAGAATTACAAGAATTACTGAACGACAAGGCAAGAACCCTGCAATTAAAGAAGGATTATGAAGCCCTTAAAAATTTACTGACTGAAGGTGGCCGTGCTTCTTCTCAAGCTGCACGATCCATTGTTCATCTACTTATTTCCGTAAAAGTTTAACGGCCAGTATGACCAGGCAAAGGATAAAAATCAGCAGGCTCATCCGGTTGATGCCATGCATATAACCAATCCATTTGCTCTTTGGCCTTGAAGGATCTTTTTTTTTCAGGTATAAGTATTCGGCAATTTGAGTCCAGACTCCCATTCTATTAAAGTGTTTATTCTAAAATTTTACGGAAATGATGACGGCATGGTTCATTTTTGACTATTGAATTTTTCATCCGGATAAATTAACTTATAAAAGTATTACGAACAACCAAGCACAACTCCTACTTCTCCAGGCAAACTACAATCTTTCAAAAATACATCAGTTAAAACAAAGATCAGGAACAGCATTCAAATCAGGTATTTAATCGATTTCCCTTTTAAATATGTAAATAGAATATTGTGCAAACGGTTGACGTACCTGAAATATCACAAATCAAATCCATTACATTTACTTACTTCAAAATTTAAGCCCCGGAATAAGCTATGTTAAAACAAATTCACACTTTTTTGTTCTGCCTTCTTTTAATCAGCCTGGTGAATGGTCAGCAAAAACCGAATGTAGTAATTATTTATGCTGACGACCTGGGCTTTGGTGATCTCAGTTGTTATGGTGCCACAAAGATTGAAACTCCCAATATTGATCAACTGGCAAAAAGGGGAATCCGTTTTACCAACGGACACAGCACGTCGGCCACCTGCACACCGAGCCGCTATGCTATGATGACGGGAGAATATCCCTGGCGAAAACAAGGAACCGGTGTATTACCCGGAGATGCTGCCCTAATTATTCCCACAGAAAAAGCCACATTGCCTGCTTTATTTAAAAAAGCAGGTTACACAACAGGCATTGTGGGCAAATGGCATTTAGGACTGGGAAACAGTTTGGAAAAAAATTGGAATGGTGAAATAAAGCCCGGGCCAAATGAGGTGGGCTTCGATTATTCCTTTATTTTTCCGGCAACAGCCGACAGGGTACCTACGGTATTTATAGAAAATCATCATATTGTGGCATTAGATCCACTTGATCCGATATTTGTTGATTATAAAAATAAGATCGGTAATGATCCCACCGGAAAAGAGCATCCTGAATTATTAAAAATGCAATCAACCCCCGATCATGGACATAACCAGACCATCGTAAATGGAATTGGCCGCATTGGCTATATGAGTGGCGGTAATAAAGCCCGCTGGACCGATGAAGAAATGTCTTTGACGGTTTTAATAAAAGCAAAAGCTTTTACAGACAAAAACCAGCGCCAACCATTCTTCCTTTACTACTCACTCACCGAACCGCATGTTCCCCGCATGCCTTCAACAATGTTTAAAGGGAAAAGCGGGTTAGGCTACCGGGGTGA
>JBGTNK010000157.1:0-22024 GCA_041743125.1 Chitinophagaceae bacterium | reverse complement strand
GCAATTTCTTTATCTTCTTTACGAAGGATGACGCCGGTGATCACTGAATGTTTAACTCCCGAAAGATCACGTAAAATTTCCATAGCATGTAGCCGGGATTTTGGTTTGCCAATGATCCGGTCATTCAATACAACAATTGTATCAGCGGAAAGTATTATTCTATCCTTTTCAACTAATGATCGGACAGCCATACTTTTTTCCCGTGCAATGTGGATCGCTACATTTTCTGAATTGAGGCCTGGAGGATAGGTTTCATCCGTCTCTTTAATCATTATTTTAAATGGTACTTCTGCCCATTCAAGCAATTGTTTACGGCGGGGCGATTGAGAAGCAAGTATAATGGGTGTCATAAATAATAATAAAATAAAATCATTGAAAGTATTCCGGTTAACATAGTGAATTTTGTCCAACTGCTTAGCTGGTGATAGTCGCTGATAGATGATGCCCTGAATAATTTATAAAAAATAGAGAGTAAAGGAAAAATGATCAACGCTATGCAATAAACTACCGCCCACCACCACCGAAATTGCAAAATATAAACTTGTACAATAACCAGGGTAGAAATCAGGATGATCATCCAAACGGCTATATAAACTTTTGTGGCATTCACACCCCAAACAATTGGCATTGTTTTGCAGCCATACCTGGCATCGCCGGCCATATCTTCAATATCCTTTATAGCCTCCCGTATCAATGAAATAATGAAAGCGTATCCGGCGTAAAGAAAAGCAAATCTGAAAAATTTGGGTTGGCCGGTATGCCCCGCCTCAAAGGCATCGGAGACGGAAACTTTTGATAAAAAAATAAGAAGGATAGCCCATGCGGTTAAAACAGAGATTGCTATATTTCCAACCAGTAATTTTCTTTTGAAGGTGGTAGAGTAAAACCACAGAATCAGAACACAAAAAATATTGCCAGCTACCAGGTACCATTTTTCTATTACGGGCAAGGCAAGCAGGGTCAGTAATATGCCGGCGGCGCTTAAAATAAAATGCCAGGCTATGGCCCAACGGCGGCTAATCACCTTATCAACCACCATTCTTTCCGGCTTATTCACTTCATCAATATTGATGTCAAAATAATCATTGATAATATAGCCGGCAGCCGCTATCAAAACGGATGCTAACATCAGCAAAATAAAATTCCGGCTATCATAGGCAGGAATACTGCCATCATATAGTGGGAAATAAATACAATACTGGAGAAGTACCTGGGTTAAGGCAATAAACAAAAGATTGGGAAGCCGTATCAATTTCAAAAAAGCTGCGATCAATCTCATGAATATTTTTTGGAAAGATACACAACAACCACGAAGCTTCCGGCACAAAGGATGCATCAAAAAAAAGCCTGGCTTATCTATTTTTACCTGGAGGTGATATCATCATCTGTCTGCCATTTATCCTGGGCTTTCATTATTTTTTCAATCACATCTCTCACACAACCATGGCCTCCGTTTACAGGAGAAATATATTTCGATACACTTTTTATCTCAGTAACAGCGTCGGCAGGGCATACCGGCAACCCTACATACTGCATAGCGGATTGATCCGGTATATCATCGCCCATAAACAAAAATTCTGAGGGATCTGCATTTTTATCGGCTATATAAGATTCTACAAAGACTCTCTTGTTGGTAACACCTGTATGCACATCTGTTATACCCAATTTTCTTAACCGGTCGATTACAGGAGAGGCGGCTGCCCCTGATATAACTAAAATGCGATAGCCCTTTTTAACAGCCAGTTGAAGCGCATAACCATCCTTGATGCTCATATGGCGGGCCTGTAGTCCATTTTCTAAAACCAGTATAGTTCCATCGGTCAAAACTCCATCTATATCAAAGATGAACGTAGTTATTTTTTTAAACAGGTAATCAATATTCATAATTTTCCTTTGACCGGTTATAAATTCAATATCGTTCAAATGTAAATTAAGTTCAATAAATATTTTTTGTAGATGTAAGTGTAAGCTGGTAACACCTAACGGGTATCGTTAAAAGTTGAATTGTCATAAAAGCGGCTGCTCAGGCACTGTAACTTCCAGCATCCCATTACCTGTATCCTTAAGTAAAGACTGGCAGGCTAGTCTTGAATTCTTTCTCAATTTAGTAACCCGGTCCAGATAATCCGATTCACGATTACTTTTAGGTTCAAGATTTTCCATTCCCTTCTCTATATATATATGACAGGTAGTACAAGAACAAATCCCACCGCATTTATGGTTTAGTTTAATGCCGTTTTTAAGTGCAAGCTCAAGCACGGACTGCCAGGGCTCAATTTTATATAATACAACCGTCTGTAATTGTACATTGTCAAAATTGAATTTAATAGTATACATTTCTCTTTCCCTTCAGGGAAGCAAATGTATTTTAAAAGAAAGAAAAGGGTTAAGGAAAAATACATGCTATATTTCCTATTTGTGTTCCGCGATACTTTCCGTAATTACGCGGTAAAGATGTTGAAGCTGCGGGTACTCATTGAGTAAGTTCAGGTGTAAATGAATAGTTTTCTGGTCATTCCGGGAAGCCGGGCCAGTCATGGATTCTGAAGGGGAAGAAGTTTTTAAGCGATTAACCGTTTCCTCTATTAAAGGAATTAATTGCTGAAAGTTGAGGCCTTCCTTTTGACAGTATTTTTCTGCCAGCGCAAACAGGTGATTGGTGAAATTGTTGACAATTACGGCAGCAACATGTAATTTCATCCTAGCCCCGGTGTCGGCCTGCATCGCTTGGTCGTAAGAAACGGATTGAGCTAATCGCCGTAGGGTAGTGTTCGCTATTTCATCGCTTCCTTCATAAAAAACAGGAATATCAGGAAGGGTCAAAATTTCTTTTCTCAAAGTTTGCAGTGGATAAAAGACGCCATAATGGTTCGACACATTTTTTAAGATTTCTTTTGAAACAGATCCAGCAGTATGAGCCACTACTTTTCCGGGCAATTTCAGATTACTGGTTATTTCTTTCAGGGCATCATCAGAAACAGCAATAATGTAAACATCTGCATTCGTGTTTACCAGTGAGAGATAATTTGCGGATTCTGTATCCCACTCATAAGCCAGCTCACTCGCTGCTTTGGAGTTGCGGCTGATCACCTGTATTATCTTATGGCCTGCCGCCGCAAACTTTCTGCCCAATACCGTAGCCGCATTTCCTGATCCAAATATTACTATGTCCATTATTCGTATATAAACCTGGCGTTAAATTTACCAATTGATTAAATAGATTTGCAACATACGCTTTCTTCTTCCTTTCATCTCAGAATTCATTGCATGAAATTCAAACAAAAAGTTGCTATTCGTTACATCCGGACAAAATTCAAGATTCTTTCTTCCATCTCCAAAAAGAAAGCAGCTGAAAAAGCATTTGACTTGTTTTGTACCCCACAATCAAGAAACCTTAAAAAGCCACCTGCCCTATTTTCAGAGGGAGAAAAAATTTCATTCCGGTTTCTTCAGTATACAATAATTGGTTATAGATGGAATAAAGGCGCAGGCCAGCGGGTCCTGATCCTTCATGGATTTGAATCTTCGGTTGTAAATTTTGATAAGTACATAAATAATCTGGTAAAAAAGGGATATGAGGTACTCGCATTTGATGCTCCGGCACACGGCAAAAGTTCGGGTAATAAAATGAATGCCTTAATATATCGTGATTTTATCAAGCATATATGTACCGCGTATGGACCCGTTCAGTCATTCCTTGGACATTCCTTTGGCGGATTGGCTACTTGTATGGCACTGGCTGAAATTAAACATGACGATAATATTCGTGTGGTTTTGATTGCACCGGCAACAGAAACCAGCACAGCCATTGATCTTTTTTTTCAATTCATTCAATTAAATGATACAGGTGTAAGAAAAGAACTGGAAGATATTATCAGTCGGATGGGTGGGCATCCTGTTTCCTGGTATTCCATTTTTCGTACCCTCAAAAAAATTAATGCTAAAATTTTGTGGTTTCATGATGAGGACGATAAAACTACTCCGCTGAAAGATGTAATGAGAATAAAGGAAGAAAACTACCCCAATATTCAATTCATAATCTCAAAAGGGCTTGGACACAGGCGGATTTACAAGGATAATCATGTTAACAAAACGGCTGTTGATTTTTTATAGAATAAAATCAATTCCGAATCCAACAACCATTGAAGCGGCCTATATAAAGCTTAGGCCATTTTTGAAAATCCCGGCGAGACCCATTTTCGTATGTTTTGATAACCGGCATGTTTTTTTTAGCAAAGAGACCTTTTAATTATGAAGTTATTTTGTATAATATTGATTTTTGTTGCAGGTACCAGTGCCTGCCAGAAAAATAACACACCGCTTATGCCAGGATCTCCTTCAACACCTATCAACAAGGGATATTCCTTCCTGGCTCTGGGCGATTCTTATACAATTGGAGAAAGTGTTCCTTCTGCATTCAATTTTCCTAATCAAACGATTAATTTGCTGAAAAAGGATTCGCTGAATTTTCAGCCGCCCCGTATAGTTGCCAAAACGGGTTGGACTACGGATGAATTACTTGCGGGAATTTCAAAAGCAGAAAGCGAAAATTCTTTATTGTCTTCTTATGATTTTGTTTCACTCCTGATCGGTGTTAATAATCAATATCGCGGTCGGTCACTTGACAATTATAAACAGGAATTCTCAGACTTAATAAAAAAAGCTATCCACTTTGCAGGGGGCAATGCCAGCCGGGTTGTTGTGCTGTCGATTCCAGATTGGGGAGCTACTCCTTTTGCCGAAGGGAAAAACAGGAAAGAAATAGCAACCCAAATCGATACATTTAATGAGGCCAAGAAAGCTATTACACAGAAATATAATGTCCATTATATAAATATTACACCCGGCACCCGGAATGTCGCTAACGATCCGGAACTGGTAGCTGGTGATGGTTTGCATCCATCTGGCAAAGCCTATGGTTATTGGGCAGAGGAAATTGCCTTATTTTTTAAATCCAGCTTATAAAAAGCTGCATCTTCATCCAAAAGAAGACGCCGAGTTAAAAAATTCTTTTCTGTTAATTAAATAATCGTCCTCATTCCTCTCAAATCCTTTGCTATCAGAGGTCTGAAGATCGCAGAGGGATTAGTATCTGTACATGTTAAAAGACCCGTAAGGCTCGTTAACAGAAAAAATTATTATTCTTGTTATAACTTGCGGCGGCCGGAAAGCCGGTTTTTTCAGAAAAGCAATTTTGTTTTGATGGAGTATATATAATAATATGGAGTGATTATGGCGAAAAACCTTTTGATAGTAGAGAGTCCTGCGAAAGCAAAAACGATAGAGAAAATTCTGGGCAATGATTTCCAGGTTAAGAGTTGTTTTGGCCATATCCGCGACCTTGAAAAGGCAGGAATGGGTATAGACCTAGAAAATAATTTTGAACCCCGATATATTATTTCAGAAGATAAAGAGAAGGTTGTAAAAGAATTAAGAGCTTTAGCTTCTAAATCGGGTGAAGTATGGCTGGCTACGGATGAGGATCGTGAAGGAGAAGCTATAAGCTGGCATTTGTGCGAAGTTTTAGGTCTTGACCCAAGCAAAACTAAACGCATAGTTTTTCATGAAATAACAAAACCCGCCATCCAGAATGCTGTTGCAAATCCGCGGACACTGGATATGAATTTGGTAAATGCGCAACAAGCCCGCAGGATCCTGGATCGCATTGTAGGATTTGAGCTTAGCCCGGTTCTATGGCGAAAAATGAGTATGCGCAATAACCTGAGTGCCGGCAGGGTCCAAAGTGTAGCTGTCAGGCTGATTGCCGAAAGAGAACGGGAGATAAATGCATTTGTTGCCACCAGTAATTTTAAGATTGAAGGTTTATTCACAGCCAACGATGTATCGGATAAGCCAGTCACATTTTCTGCAGAAGGTAAAAAACAAAATACGCCGACTGATGCGGAGGCTTTTCTCAACAGTTGTAAAGGGGCTGATTATAAAGTTGGCGAAATCCAAGTAAAGCCGGCCAGGCGTTCTCCCGCTCCCCCATTCACCACGTCTACTCTCCAGCAGGAAGCATCCAGGAAATTAGGATATGGCGTAAGCCGTACTATGCTTATAGCACAAAAACTATACGAAAATGGATACATAAGTTATATGAGAACAGACAGCGTAAGCCTTAGTAATACAGCACTGACTGATATTACCAACACCGTGCAAGGCATGTACGGAGAGAAGTATCACCAATTTCGCAAGTATAAAAATAAAAACGAAAGTGCACAGGAAGCCCACGAAGCCATTCGCCCTACCTATATGAGCAATAGCACGGTAAGTGAACCTGATTGGAACCGGTTGTATGAATTGATATGGAAAAGAACAATGGCCAGCCAGATGGCTGATGCGGAACTGGAAAAAACAATTGCGAAAATTTTAATTTCAACAAATAAAGAAGAATTAACCGCATCGGGTGAAGTTTTAAAATTTGATGGGTTTCTTAAAGTGTACCGGGAGGATAAAGATGATGACGATTTAAGTGAGGAGGATGTTGCCCACGCTCCCGGGCAGGAAAAGATGCTGCCTCCATTAAAGGTAGGACAGCAATTACCTTTAAAAGAAATGAAAGCTACTGAACGGTTAACTCGTCCGTTGCCACGCTATACAGAAGCCTCCCTTGTAAAAAAACTGGAAGAATTGGGAATTGGCCGACCTTCTACCTACGCTCCTACCATTTCAACTGTTTTAAAAAGAGGTTATGTTGAAAAAAGAGATAAAGAAGGTGTACGGCGGGACTTCCGGATTTTGCGATTAAAGAAGGATGTACTGACAAAAGAAACGGAGCAAGAAAACACAGGGGCTGAAAAGTCAAAGCTATTCCCTTCTGATCTTGGGCTTGTGGTAACCGATTTTCTGAAAATGTACTTTGATGACATAATGGATTACAGCTTTACAGCAAGAATTGAGGAAGAATTTGATGAAGTAGCTGAAGGGCGAATGGAATGGCATACTATGCTAAACGATTTTTACAGCCCTTTTAAAAAGGATGTGGAAAAAACAATTGAAACAGCTGAACGAATCAAGGGTGAACGGGAACTGGGTAAAGATCCAGAAACAGGTAAGCCGGTGGTAGCGAGGATGGGACGTTACGGGCCTATGGTTCAAATTGGCCATGCGGATGATGAAGAAAAGCCACGGTTTGCCAAAGTGCCAACAGGCCAGAGCATAGAGACCATTACATATGAAGAAGCAATGGATTTATTCAAATTGCAGGGTACTTTAGGGCAATTTGAGGAAAAAGATATTTCAGTGAATATCGGGCGATTTGGCCCTTATGTAAAATGGGGCGAAGAATTTATTTCAATTCCCAGGGGTACCGATCTTTCCATTGTAGATTTAGAAAAAGCCATTGAACTGATAAAGGAAAAGAAACAGGCAGATGCACCGGTAGCCATGTATGAAGATAAACCGGTAACAAAAGGAAAAGGGAGATTTGGTCCTTTTATCAAATGGGACGGTATGTTTATCAATGTTCCGAAACGATACAATTTTGATGCGTTGTCAAAATCAGAGATTAATGAGTTAATTGATGCCAAGGTTAAAAAGGAGGCCAATCGGTTTATAAAAAGATGGGCAGATGATAAAATAGCGCTGGAGAATGGACGCTGGGGACCCTTTATTCGCTTTGGAAAAAAAATGCTGAAACTGCCAAAAAAGGCTGATGATACTAAATATACTTCAGAACAGGCCGCCACAATAAGTTTAGAGGACGTAAAAAAGATGATTGAGGTAGAGATACCGGGAGCTTTTGCGAAAAAGGTAAAGAAGACTGCAGCAAAAAAGGCAGCGAAGAAAAAAGCGGCAAAGAAGAAAAAATAACAGGCAACGCAGGTTCATTACATTTCATACCTGACCACAAAACAGGAAGCCCTGTTTGCACAGGGCTTTTCTGCTTTCACAGGTCTATTCGTTTATTTAGGGTTTTTCTTTTGTTTAAAAACCAAGTGTGCTGGCTGGCAGCAATTAATCATTGAGTTACTTTAAATATTAGTTGGGAAACGGCTTAAACGGTTTGATCGGAAAATGGATCGGAAAATAGTTGGATGTTATAATTTTTGATCCGGCACATCATAGCATAAAACACACCAAACTCATGTTTACAAGCCTTGATTTATTCACATCAATTCAAAATTATTCTGGTAACGAATTAATTTTTGGTATGGCGCCAGCATTAATTGATAATAATAGTCAGCTCCTTTATTGGAAATAATATTTAAAAATAATATGACCCGATATCTAATCCCACCTGCACTGCTTGTTCTTGTTTTATTAGGAGCTTTCACGTGCAAAAAAAACAAGGAAACCTCAACAGGACAATCAAATAAAATATATGCCTGGGAGAAGTTTAGCATGGGTGTAGACCTTTCCTACATTAACCAGGTGGAGGATATAAGGTGGCCTGTTTAAGGATACAGGCAAAATAAGTGATCCTTTTAAAATCATGCGTAATCACGGCTCCAATACAGTTCGTGTAAGATTGTGGCACACTCCCACTTGGGTTGGCCAGCTTAACAATGGCAAGCTGTATTATGACCTGTACGGCACTGAAAAAACGATTCGCAGAGCCAAAGAAAATGGAATGGCTGTTAATCTTGATATTCATTCTGACCAGTGGGCCGATCCCGCCCACCAGGACACTCCTTCGGCCTGGGCCGGACTCTCCCTGCCAGGTTTAAAAGACTCGGTTTACAATTATACGCTTGCTGTTTTAAATTATTTGAAGAGCAAAAACCTGGTTCCTGAAATGGTGCAGGTGGGAAACGAAACAAACTCAGGGATGATGTGGCCTGTGGGGAAGGTAATCAACAATAATTGGTCAAATTTTGCAGCGTTGCTCAATAGCGGCATTGGGGCAGTGAGAGATTTTTCATTGAACTCATCGGTTAAACCCATAATAATTTTGCATGTGGCGCAATTACAAAACGCTGAACATTGGACAAGCAGCCTGATCAATAATGGTGTTACCGATTTTGATATTCAGGGTCTTTCACATTATGCTAAGTGGTCAACGATGGGCACATTGAAAGAAGTTGAAAACAGTATTCGGAGGTTTAAAAATAATTACGGTAAAGAAATAATGGTGGTGGAAACTGCATACCCCTGGACAGGAAACAATGCAGATAACTATACCAATATCATTTCGGGCCAGGATAAAGTGCCGGGTTATGAAATTACACCCGAAGGACAGTTTCAATATATGAAGGACCTTACATAGGCTATCATCCGGGGCGGCGGTTCCGGCATCATGTATTGGGAACCCGGATGGATCACATCTAAATTGAATGATGGATGGGGAGTAGGTACTTCATGGGAGAATAATGCCTTCTTCGATTTTAGCGGAAATGCTTTACCCGTTATTGATTATTTATCTTACCCGTATGAAGGATTGTAATCCGGATATTTTTATTTTTTTCTTTGGATAACATATCTCTCTGTTTAAAAAAGAAAATTCACTAAAAAAGGATTCATCATTTTTATAAAACCAGGGTTTTAAATTATCGCTGTTCTCCCCATCTGTGGAAAAGTTTACTAATTTGCTTTCAACTTCAATAATGAACTTGTGGCGATATAAGAGATGGAATCAAATAAAGAAATAGCAGCTTTACTTCACCTGATAGATGATCCCGACCAGGAAGTCTTTGATGCCATTTCTGAAAAGATAGTTGACTATGGCAAACCTATCATTGCCAACCTGGAACATTTGTGGGAACAAACACCGGAAGAACATACACAGAGCCGGATAGAATTATTGATCCATCGTTTACACTTCAGAGATCTGGCTGAAGATTTCCGACAGTGGAATGTGTCCGGCCATCATGACCTGGTGCTGGGTTCTTTACTCGTGTGCAAATTTCAATATCCTGATCTGGTTACTACGCCTGTTTTACAGGAGATCGAAAAAATAAGAAGAAATATCTGGCTGGAGCTGAATAATTATCTTACACCATTGGAGCATATTAATATTGTCACCAGTATTCTATATAGCTACTATGGGCTTAAAGGAAGTGAAACAAATTATACAGAGCCAAATGAGTTTTTACTACACAAGACGCTGGAGACTAAGCGAGGCAACCAGGTAAGTAATGGAATTTTATACTTGTTACTTTGCGAATTGCTTGATATTCCGGTACGGGCAATTCATTTGCCAAAACAATTTATAGTTGCATATTTTAAACCGGGGTATTCTGAAGAAAATCTTCCTGATCCCTTTCATAAGATCGAATTTTTTATTGATCCCACATCGGGCCAGGTGTTTACTCACCAGGATGTGGAAAGTTATTTTAAACGAATAGGTGTGCATCCTGTTAACGCTTATTTCAAACCTCAATTGAATAAACAGGTAATCCAACAACTCCTGGAGGAATTTGGAAAATGTTTTAATAACGACAAGGAAGAATATAAATATAGAGAGCTTCTGGAGCTAGCATTGCTATTGGATTAAGATGTATTATTTCTTTCCCTCTCTTCCCAAACCTCACTCACCCGATTTTATTTCAGCCTGCTCTATTATAGAGGATTCGTTATATCTTGCGCCAAATTTTTTCATGGCAAATCAAGACGATATATTTAGCCGGCCAAAACAGGCTGAAGATTTTAAATTTGGAAATACCGTAGTGCAGGTTTTTGATGACATGGTGACCAGGTCAGTTCCATTCTACCTGGAAATGCAAAGAATGATGACGGAAATCATAGGAGACTTTGCTGTGCCGGGTACCCGCATCTATGACCTTGGATGTTCAACCGGCACTACCCTTATTAATCTTGATAAGGTGGTTTCCGAAGATGTAGAATTTATCGGGATTGATAACAGTGAAGAGATGCTGGTGAAATGCCGCAATAATTTTGAAGCAAACGGAGTCAAAAGAAAATATGAGCTGTTATACAGTGATCTCAACCGGGGTATTCAAATTGAAAACGCTTCTGTTGTTGTTATGTGCCTCACCCTTCAATTTATCAGGCCGCTTTACAGGGAAAAATTGGTTGAAGAAATTCACCGGCAGTTAAATGATAATGGTTGTTTGATTTTGATTGAAAAAGTGTTGGGCGAAGATTCTCTTTTTAACCGCCAATTCATTAAATATTACTATGATTTTAAACGCAGGAATAATTATAATGATATGGAAATAGCTCAAAAAAGAGAGGCCCTTGAAAACGTACTGATTCCTTATAAATTAATGGAGAACCGGGAACTACTTTTGAATAAAGGTTTTCGCTATGTAGAAACTTTTTTTAAGTGGTACAACTTCTGCGGCATGATAGCTGTAAAATAATAATTGCTAAATAATGGTAAAACTCGGTAACCTGCTTTTTCACAACCGCAATTGGTTGTTTCCTATTTTTTATTTTGTTCTCTTTAGTCCTTCCCCGGAAGTGTTTAATGATCCGGTAAACGCTATGATCATTGGTTTTAGTATTACGTTGCTGGGGCAAATCATCCGCATCATTACTATCGGGCTGGTTTACATAATACGCGGCGGCAAAAACAGAACGGTATATGCAGACAACCTGGTTACCACGGGTATCTTTTCTCATTGCCGGAATCCCCTATATGTTGGCAATATTCTTATTCTTGCCGGCCTGGGTGTAGCATCCAATTCCATAATTTTTATGGCCATTGCCACACCTCTTTTTCTTTTCTTTTACCAGGCCATTGTAAGAGCAGAAGAAAATTTTCTTCAAAATAAATTTGGAGAAGAATTTACCAGCTATTGCCAGCGGGTTAACCGATGGATTCCAAATTTTTCCGGTATTGGAAAAACAATGGAGAGCATGAAATTTAAGTGGACCAGGGTGATCATCAGGGAATATACCTCTACTTATATCTGGATGTCCGGCGCTATATTAATCGTTATGAAACATTTTTATATTCATAAGGACCGGTTTGATTTTCAGAAATATTTCAACCTCTTTATAATTATCCTGATATTTTTATTGGTACTTTATTTATTTACCAGGTATTTGAAAAAATCCAACATCCTGGCAAGTGATTGAGCAGGGCATAAAAAACCTGGTATTTACATAACACCAGGTTTAGATCTATAATATTTTTTACATTATAAACTCAACTCCCACCCCGGCCTGTATTCTCTTTTTACAAACTGATTGGCTTCATCAAAATTGGTGATCTTCATATTCTTCGCATCCCACAACAATTTTTTCCGGCCCAGGTATTTATCTTCCCAACCTTTTAACTTTGGATTAACCATCATAGAACTGCGGATAGCAAGATTACCCATTAATATACTTTCAGTAAAGGGTCCTGCATATTCAAATGGCGAACTGGTTTCCCCTTTACCATAACCAGCGATACATGCATTTACCCATTGCAGGTAATGTCCTTCGGGCACTCTTTTAATCGTTTGTTTTGGCATTTGCTTTTCCTTCATCAGCAGCGTTGGTAATAACCGCGGATTATCGCCATAACAATCCATCAGCATTTTTCCTTTGGTACCAACGAGTAATACACCGCCATCCCAATTTCCAAAAGCTTCACCAGGTAACAACTCATCGGGGCGTTGGGGTAGTAATCCGCCATCATGCCAGGACACTTTAATATTTCCCTTCTTATCTTTTCTTGGATAATTTAGATGAATAATAGATGAGGGAGGACAACTATCCACGTAGTTACCTTCGGCCCACATATCTTTCCAAATGTTCGCTACACTGCTTTCTGCAGAATCCGGATAGTCGATCGGCAATATCCTGTAGATAGGATCCATAATATGACAAGCCATATCGCCTAATGCTCCGGTACCAAATGCCCACCAACCCCGCCAGTTAAATGGCAGGTAAGCCGGATTAAAATCTATTGCTTTTGCAGTACCCAGCCAGAGATCCCAATTCAATTCTTTCGGTATATCAAATTTCCCTGAAGGAGTTGGTAAACCCTGTGGCCATACCGGCCGGTTGGTCCAGGCATGTGCTTCGATGATATCACCGATCATCCCTGCATTATACATTTCCTTTGCCTGTCTTACGCCATCACCACTGCCTCCCTGGTTACCCATTTGTGTAACGACTTTGTATTTTTTTGCCGCCTGGGCCAAAATCCTGGCTTCATAAATATCATGCGTTAGGGGTTTCTGAGTATAAACATGTTTACCCAACTGCATGGCTCCTAATGTGGCCACGGCATGTGTATGATCAGGAGTAGATATTGAGCAGGCATCGATATTATTCTTTTCTTTCGCCAGCAATTCCCTGAAATCATTATAGTAGTTTGCCTTTGGAAAATTTTCTCTTGATTTTACGGCCTGCCTGTCATCCACATCACAAAGAGCAACGATGTTTACATTCGGACTTTTGGCAAATGAACTTAGATCACTTGTGCCTTTACCACCGGCGCCTATTCCTGCAATATTTAATTTATCACTGGGAGCAATAAATCCTCGTCCTAAAACATGGCGGGGTACAATAAAAAAACCGGCTGTGGCTACGGACGCATTCCTGATAAATTTTCGCCGGGAATTAAAAACATTGTTTTTCTTTTTCATTTGTGTATTTATTTTTTATTTCATTTTTTCCAGATCAATTAAAAGATGGAACCACTTATTTAGCGATCATCGATAATATAGCCGGGTTTATGTGCAAGTTCTATTAGATAGATTGTGCAATATAAGTAAAGCAAAAGTTTTTATTGAGGTCAAAAGTTGGCCAATTTATTTAAAATAAAATTTTATACTGATTTCCCGGATTACAAAAAAAGGATTTAATGAATGGATCAAATTTTCAGTTTCCAATCACCGGCATATGTTCTCTTTACAAATTGATTGGCGGGTTCAAAATTGGTGATCTTCATTCCCGCCCCATCCCATAATAATTTTTTTCTTCCCGGAAAGGTATTTTCTCCCTTTCCATTTTTTTCAATATGGTTATAGCTTAAAACGGCAAGGTTTCCCATCAATACAGTTTCCGTTAACGGACCTGCAGCTGAAAAAGGTGAACTTGTAAATGCTCCATATCCTTTTTTACAGGCATTGGTCCATTGCGTTTGATGACCTTCTATTCCTCTTTCCACTTTTGCCATTTTCATTTGAGGCAATTTGAGTTCTTTCATTTTCCGTGATGGCAAAAGTGTTGGGTTACGCCCCCACAGTCCACCCATGATCTTTCCTTTGGTCCCTTCAAATATGATTCCTCCATCCCACTCTCCCATTTCTTCGTCAGCTAATAATTCAGCAGGCCGTTTTGGCTTTATTCCTCCGTCGTACCATATCATTTCTACCGCAGGCATAGTTCCTCTTTGCGGAAACTGAATATGGGTTTTTGAAGAAGGGGGATAACTATCGGTGTTATATACTTCCTGGAAAAATCCTGTATAAACGGAAGTAACGCTGCACTCAACGGATACCGGGTATTGCAATTTTAAAGCCCGGTACGGAACATCCATGAAATGACAACCCATATCTCCAAGAGAACCTGTTCCGAAATCAACCCAGCCCCGCCAGTTTGCCGGTACGTACAATGGATTAAAATCCCTTGGGGGTGCAGTACCCAGCCAAAGATCCCAATCCAATACCGCCGGCACATCAAATTTTCCGGTAGGTTTTGAAATACCCTGAGGCCATACGGGACGATTGGTCCATACATGTACTTTATCTACGCTGCCTATCAATCCAGATTGCACCCAGGTTTCAATGATCCGGGTATCATCACCACTACTACCCTGGTTACCCATCTGGGTTACTACTTTGTATTTCTTTTCCGCCTGGGTCAAAATCCTGGCTTCGTAAATATCATGTGTCAATGGCTTTTCTACATACACATGCTTACCCAATTGCATACAAGGCATCGCCATGACCGCATGCATATGATCCGGAGTACTGATGATAATTGCATCTATCTCTTTAGCCTGCTTATCCAGCATCACTCTGAAATCTTTATGATATGAAGCGTTGGGATGTTTTTTGCGGCTGTCAGCTGCCATACGGTCATCCACATCGCATAAGGCAACAATGTTTTCAGCCCCATTATTAAAAGCTTGTTGAATATTGTAAGATCCTTTTCCACCTGCACCGATAGCAGCGATGTTTAGTTTATCGCTGGGAGCAATAAACCCTTTGCCTCCTAATACATGTCTTGGCAAAATGAGGATACCGGCTCCAAACAAAGATGTATTGCGGATAAAATTCCGCCGGGAAAGATCATTTTTCTTACCAGGTTTCATATGGCTAAAATTTTGCTTTAAGGTAGGACAAAAAAAATTTCCGCTTTGTTGATTGTGGTTTATAGTTTCGTAAAAATTACCGGACCACACTATGGATGAAAAATTTTTCCAATACGTTGTACCGATGAGGCATACTATCCCTTTTTTTAAAAAAAAATTAATGCCATGATCAGCTGGAATGATTTTGAAAAAATTGATATCAGATCCGGAACTATCATTGAAGTAAATGATTTTCCGAAAGCCCGTAAGCCTGCCTATAAATTGAAAATCGACTTTGGCAAAAAATTAGGAATAAAAAGATCTTCAGCCCAGATAACAGCCCGGTATGAAAAAAAAGATTTGCTGAACCGGCAGGTCATTTCTATTGTCAACTTCCCGCCGAAACAAATTGGTGACTTTATCAGTGAATGCCTTGTATTGGGTGTTTATGATGAAAACAATGATGTAATTTTATTGCAACCAGGGATGCCGGTATCAAATGGAATGAAAATTGGCTGAAATTTATACGACATATTACCATTCGCCCATTGGACTCTTAAAAATTTCAGGCGCTAATGATTATGTAAGTGAAGTAAGCTTTCATGACACCACTCAAAAAAATGAAGGGCGAAAAAAAGATCTGCCGGCTTTACATATACAATGTATAGAGCAGTTGATTCAATATTTTCATGGGGAAAGAAGGATATTTGAATTGCCTGTTCATCAAACTGGCACTAGTTTCCAGCAGGAAACATGGAATAACCTGATGACAATTCCTTATGCAAAAACCATCAGCTATCTTCAACTTGCCATTAAGACCGGTGATGCAAAAGCTACAAGAGCAGTAGCCAATGCCAATGGTAAGAATAATATTGCGATCATCGTTCCCTGCCATCGTGTAATCGGGTCAAACCGTGAACTGACTGGTTATGCAGGAGGCTTGTGGAGAAAGAAATGGCTATTGGATCATGAGATGAAAGTTGCGTATGGGGTTCAAACTTTATTTTAGAAGATTCCATTCAGGCAAAAACGGCACAGCTATAATAATTCTTCACTTGTAAACGCAAACGGTAATAAATAGTGAACGGTATTAACGATAAATATTTTCCCCTCCTGCCCTCCCAATATGAGCCGGATTGGATTTTTTGTTCTTGTCTCATATTCTAAAAGGGATTGCCGGCACATGCCACAGGGTGAAATAGGGTGATCACTTTTAACCTCCTGGCTACTATAGCTGATGGCCAGAGTATCAATACTGACTCCGGAATATAAAGTAGCAGCAATACCCAGTAACACCCTTTCAGCACAAATGCCTACCGGGTAGGAGGCATTTTCCTGGTTAGTGCCCGAAACCAATTCTCCATTGCTCATTTTTGCAACTGCGCCTACATAGAAATTGGAATAAGGAGCATAAGCTTGTTGGGTTACAGTTCTTGCCCTGGCCAGTAATTCCGCATCCTCTTTATTCAATTCAAAGCTGTCTTCATAAACCTCATAATCAAATTCAAATTTTTTTTCTTTCATAGAAATTAAGATACAAAGTATTATTCAAAAACCCCTTTGCAGGGGTTTTAAGAGGTATTGTGGTTATTTTACAATATTGAATAGTCTTTTCCAACGCGGGCCACCTTCCCAACTGAACCAGATCAGCCAGGCCTTTCCCACTATCCTGTCCTCGGGTACAAAACCCCAATAACGGCTATCCTGTGAACCCTGCCGGTTATCACCCATCATCCAGAAATAATCCATTTTAAAAACATAATCTAAAACTTCTTTTCCATTCAAAAAGAACTTTCCTTCTTTCATATAAAAGTCGTTCTTTTCATAAACCCTGATTGCCCTTTCGTAAATAGAATAATTTTCAGGCGTCAACTTTAATGCAATACCATGTTTTGGTATCCAAACCGGCCCAAAATTATCTCTTGTCCAACTCTTATGAATCGCAACGGTATCGTAAGGATAAACTTCTTCGCCACCGGGAATATCGGTGTCCGGTTCTATCGATTTTATCAAACCATTTTTCTGCATTTTTTCTTTTGCGGCTTCAGTAAGCAGCATCCTGTATTCACCGGGTTTATTAGTGTATCCATAATCACCCTTATCCATATCCACATTATATTCATCCTTCATCAGATCCTGGTCGAGAGAAGGTGCATTAACGGATACTATATAATACATTTCAGAATGTGGAGGTATTGGCTGTTTTACTCCGTCTATGTAAACCACATTTTCTTTGATCTCAATTGTTTCACCAGCCGCCCCAACACAACGTTTTATGTAATTGTCAGTTTTATCTGCCGGGTGTACAACAATAGGATAATTTTCAGGATCAGATAATATCATCTGATCTTCCCTGGATCCCTGCGCCGCTCTTCGTTTTATATCATAATAAGGATTCGCTGATTCAAATCCGTCCGCATGAATGACTGTATCACCTGCAGGAAAATTAAATACCACCACATCTCCCCTTTTTGGTAAAGAAGCAAACCACCTGGTATAAGGCAGTTGAAGGGCCGTAGTATACGATTTGCCATTGGTAACCGGAAGGTAATTATGTACAAACGGAACGGACAGTGGCGTGTTGGGAATACGGGGTCCGTAACTCAACTTGCTTACAAAAAGAAAGTCTTTTACCAACAGTGTTTTTTCCATAGATCCGGAGGGAATAACATAGGCTTCAAATATAAAAGTGCGGATAAGTGTGGCAGCTACTATCGCAAAAATTGCTGCGTCAACCCATTCTCGCCATGCCGCTTTTTTATGTCTCCGGGCTGCTGCAGGACCAACAAATTTTGTATCCTTTTGTGAAGCTAACCAGGGAAAATAAAAAGGTGCCAGCAATGCAGCTGCAGTATGATGGCCCAGGGAGAATTTACCAAACACTTTGGCAAACTCAATAAAAATACCCGGTGTGATAAACCATCCTACTACCGGTATGAATTGCCAGAAAACCCAATGCTTTGGACGCTGAGCCAGGCCTTGCATAATCCATGTATTATAAAAAGGGACATAGGCCTTCCAGGATTGCTCACCTGCCTTTACAAATAATTTTGACAAGCCAAATGAAGGAAGAAAGATGAGTAAAATACCAATAAGGTAAATGATTAGTAAGTGTTGTAAAGGCATGAACCTGGATTTGTTTTAGCGGTCAAAAGTATTATAATAATCGGCGATTCAAAATTTGCCCGGCGAAAGTTTTGCTAAAGAGGAGGAATGGTTAATTAAAGGTTTCATAACTATACCCAGGGCGAATATATAACTCCTGGTGAAAAACACTTTTTTACCTCGGCATTACATAACTCCTTACATCGTCACCTGATATTGTTTTTGCAGAAAGTATCACAAGGCGTTCCACCACATTTCTTAGTTCCCGGATATTCCCCGTCCAATCATAATCCTGCAGAAGCTTAATGGCATCGTCATCAATATTTTTCCTGGCAATTCCATAATCAGCACATATATCCTGGAGAAACTGGTCAACCAAAACAGCAATATCATCCCGCCTTTCATTTAAAGATGGTACATGAATTAAGATTACGCTCAGGCGATGATAAAGGTCGAGCCGGAATGTTTTTTCTTCCACTTCTTTTAAAAGATCTTTGTTGGTTGCTGCTATTACCCTAACATCTACGTTAATATCCTTGTCGGCCCCAACCCGGGTTATTTTACCCTCTTGTAAGGCCCTTAATACCTTGGCCTGGGCATTAAGACTCATATCTCCAATTTCATCCAGGAACAACGTACCACTATTTGCTTGTTCAAATTTTCCTATCCGTTGTTTAATAGCCGAGGTAAACGAACCTTTTTCATGCCCAAATAATTCACTTTCTATTAACTCGGTTGGTATTGCCGCACAGTTAACTTCCACCAATGGCCCTCCTGCCCGGTTACTTTTTTCATGCACCCAACGAGCTACCAATTCTTTACCTACCCCATTGTCGCCCGTGATTAGAATTCTGGCATCTGTTGGGGCCACTTTTTCAATGGTGTCTTTTATTTTTTGTATTGGAGCGGAACCGCCAATCATTTCCTGCACCCGGCTAACTTTTCTTTTCAAAACTTTTGTTTCCGTTACCAGGCTGCTTTTTTCCATCGCATTGCGGATGGTGATCAAAAGCCTGTTCAGGTCAGGCGGTTTTGAAATAAAATCATAGGCTCCTTTTTTAACAGCTTCTACTGCTGTTTCAATATTTCCATGTCCCGAAATCATTATAATAGGAACATCCGGGCTGGCTTCAGCAGCTTTTTGCAAAAATTCAATACCGTCTAATTTGGGCATTTTAATGTCACAGAGCACTACATCGTAAGATTTTTCCTTAAATTTTTTCAGCCCTTCCTCGCCATCTGCTGCTTCATCCAATTTATAACCCTCGAAGGACAATATTTCAGTCAACGTTTTTCGAATTGCCTTTTCGTCGTCAATTATCAGTATATCAGCCATTAATTAAAGGATTTAGTGGGCAAAAGTAAATGAAAACAGTCAACTGCAACGGGATGTTTGACAGTTCATATAAAATTGACACTGTTCAACGAGTGTATGATCGCTGACTTATTAACTAAATAAGAATGAAATGCGAAGTTTTTGGGAGCAGAGTATAAAGGCAAAATTTATAGGAGATATAAAAAATAAGAGGCCGGGTAGAAACCCAGCCTCGTTTTAAAATCCAATATCCTATGAAAAACCAATACAAAGATGCATTAATAGGTCCAAAACGCTGCATGAACTGAAAAATATATATTACGCGTAGTATTACGTAGGCCCCTTTAAATAAAAAACCCGCCCTTTAAAAGGCGGGCAAATAAATATGAATAGTCAATTATTTCTTTTGATACATAACCTCTTTTACCATCTTTACCGTCCGTTCTATACTGGGTAAGGCGGCTGCTACCAGGTTGGGTGCATAGTGAAGGGGGGCATCTGCTGCCGTGATCCTGCGAATAGGGGCATCCAGGTAATCAAATCCCTCTTTTTGAATTTGATAGGTAATTTCAGAAGAAACTGAAGCAAATGGCCATTGCTCTTCCACAATCACCAGTCTATTTGTTTTCTTTACACTTTCAAGAATAGTTTTCCAATCGAGGGGACGAATAGTTCTGAGATCTATTACTTCAGCGCTTATGGTTTCTTTTTCCAACTCGGCTGCCGCTCCCATAGCTACTTTCATCATTTTATTAAATGAAACGATCGTTACATCGGTTCCTTGTTTTTTAATGTCTGCTTTTCCCAATTCAATATAATATTCTTCTTCAGGAACCTCCATTTTATCACCATACATCTGCTCACTTTCCATAAATACCACCGGATCCTCCTCGTAACGGATAGCCTGTTTCAAAAGCCCTTTTGCATCGTAACCGTTGCTTGGCGATACAACTTTTAACCCGGGAATATTTGCATACATACTTTCATAGGCCGTTGAATGCTGCGCTCCCAATTGCCCGGCAGACCCGCTTCCTCCTCTGAATACGATGGGGCAGGAAATTTGTCCACCGCTCATTGCCAGCATTTTAGAAGCTGTGTTGAGAATTTGATCTAAGGCAAGTACCGCAAAATTCCATGTCATGTATTCAACAATGGGTCTGAGGCCATTTTGAGCTGCCCCTACTCCAACAGCGGTAAAACCCAATTCAGAAATGGGTGTATCAATCACTCTTTTGGGCCCAAATTCCGCCAGCATTCCCTGGCTTACTTTATATGCTCCATTGTACTCTGCCACTTCTTCGCCCATCAGAAAAACCCGATCATCCCTTCTCATTTCTTCCGACATTGCTTCCCGTAGTGCGTCCCGGAATGCGATAGATCTTGCCATGTATAGTTGGTATTTTTAAGTCGGGCAAATTTAAGTGAGTAAGTGGATATAACCTAAAATAGGCAGATTGGGGTGAACCATCCCGGTTCATTATTCGCCGTTTGTATATTTGCGCATGGCGAAAAATCATTACAAAATTATTATTATAGGAGGTGGCCCAATTGGGCTCGCCTGCGGGTTGGAAGCAAAAAAAGCGGGATTGGATTACCTGATAATTGAAAAAGGACCTCTCGTAAATTCAATTTATAATTACCCGGCCAACATGACCTTTTTTTCAACATCAGAGCGTTTGGAGATTGGCAATATCCCCTTTGTTTCTAATAACGCAAAACCAACCAGAACAGAAGCACTTGAATACTACCGGCGGGTAGCTCTCTCCGGCCAATTGAATTTACATCTCTTTGAAGAAGTAAATTCAATTGGTGAAAAGAGGATTAAAGAATACAATACTCCGTTAACAGATTCTGAATTTTCATCCAATATGTTTTTCGTTGAAACCTCAAAAACTACTTATACTTCGAAATATATAATTATTGCAACCGGATTTTATGATATTCCCTATCTGCTGAATGTACCCGGTGAAGATTTGCCAAAGGTGACGCATTATTATAAAGAGCCTCATTTTTATGCATTTCAAAAAGTTATAGTGGCCGGTGCGCAGAATTCTGCTGTGGATGCGGTCCTGGAAACCTGGCGAAAGGGTGCGGAAGTCACTATGGTGATAAGAGGAAAAGACATCGGTGAAAGAGTAAAGTATTGGGTAAGGCCCGATATCATCAACCGGATAAAGGAGGGTTCAATAAAAGCCTACACTCACTCTAGCATCCATGAAATACGTGAACATGAGGTGGATATCAGTACTCCGGAAGGAATTGTAACACTTAAAAATGATTGGGTGATTGCATTGACCGGGTACCAACCCAACCTTATGTTCTTAAAAAATATAGGTATTGAATTATCTGATGATGAAGTTAGAAAACCGGTTTACAATGAAGACACTTTCGAAACTAATGTAAAAAACATTTACCTCGCTGGTGTTATCTGCGGAGGCATGAATACGCACCGATTGTTTATT
>JBGTNK010000156.1:0-4344 GCA_041743125.1 Chitinophagaceae bacterium | reverse complement strand
AGCTATTATCGTACCGATTGGAAGACTAATTTCTGAACTATCCTGCATGTCTTCTTCGTCATGGCAACTAATTAATGACAAAAGAAAGAATAATATTAAAATATATTTTTTCATATACTAGAGGTTTTTAACTGACGGCTAACGGTTTAGCTATGAACAGTACAGGGGCAAACTGGCGTTTGCTTTTCGCCATGCACATATCGAAATCTTATTGTTTTGTTTTATTTTTTTCTTGTCCAAAGCAAAATCCATAAGATTTTGCGGACTTCATAAAAATACACAACCCTTTCGTTTAAGAACCGAACCCTCGTATTGTTTATAGGTTTTGTTGTGCTTAGTTTTTATTCTTCATTTCGAACATAAATTTTATCGGTAAGAGAAACTGAACCATTAGTTTCTTTCCATCCCTCGATTCAGCAGGTTTCCAATCTGGTATTAATGAAATCCCTTTGTAACAGGCAGAATCCAAGTCCATCCGTACTCCTTGAACAACATTTACATCTCTAACTATTCCATTAGCGTCCACAATAAAAGTTGTTCTGACACTTCCCACAATACTATCTTCAACGGCACTTTTTGGATATTCAACTGTCTTCCTTATAAAATTGGCCAAAGAATCATATCCGCCTGGAAATTGGGGAAGATTGGTTATGCTTGCGAATCGAACGTCCTCTCCTTCTTCATTAATAACCTTGTATTTTAGGTCCAGCCAATTATTGGTTTCGATTTTTTCATAATCAGATTCCACTTCCGTTCTTATATTCATAACGTCTTTTCCGTCCGTTTTATAGTTCTCTTTACAAGATGTCCAGATGATAAAAGTTAATTTTAAAATCAAATTTTTTTTCATTCCTTGAAATTAAGCACAACGGTGCGGCTAAGCGTAGTGCGGAGGCAAGCAAAAGTTGAGTTTCCGACATAACATGAAGCTAAAGCCTATTGTTTAGTTTTATTTTTTTCTTGTCCAAAGCTAAATCCATAAGATTTAGCGACTTTATAATAGACCATTCGTATTTGACCTAAGGTCCGCATTACGTTTAGGTTGTGTTAGCAGACGTATTATTTTATACGTGCAAACTTTTGTCCATTAGTAAATATTAAATGCTTAGCATTTAATTCTGATATTCCAATAAACCCTGAAATCGAATCCGTAATTATTTTAAGTCCGAACATTTTTTTTTGGTATTCCACCAAAGCATTATAGTCATAGTCCCATCCTTGCATTGTATTTATGCTATCCACGTATTTTAAAATCAGTCCGGTAATAATCAATTCATTTATGGGTTCCTCTGAATTGATTTTGGTTAAATATCGAATTTTGACTTTGTCAATTTCGGGCATCGATATTTTATCTTTTAGAGCACCGCTGGAATCCTCAAAACGCCAATCATCAGAAATAGAGGTCAAAATGGATTTAATTGAATCCTGAATTTCGAGTTGAGTAAGTCCTTTATGTTTGGTGCTAGACTTTTTTACACTACAACTTAATAAAAAAAGCAAAGAAATAACTATTAGGAAAAATGCTTGTTTCATATGTTTGCTAACGGTAAGGCTAAGATTTCGGCCTGGAAAATACGTCAGTATTTTCGGGCTTCGAAATCGAGCCGGTTAAATGTAAGTATTTTCAGTTAAGTTGGTCAGCGAAGGCTGAATTTTAGCCAGTGTTGTAAGCAGTTTTATTTCGTCCAACTGTATTCAATTAGTTGTCCGATTTCTTTTTCATTCAGAGTTTTACCCCACATATTTTTGTGATAATCAATTCCCATTTCCGCAAATTTTGTACTGTCTAATCGTCCATTCTGAAACGTTAACCATTCCCTCATTTTTATAGAGTCCAATTCAGATAACGCTGGTCCCGTCATGTTTCTTTTCTTCATATGGCATGCCGCACAATTAATATTAAATAATTGTTTCCCTTCACGTCCCTTATCTGTCAAATTAGATAGAGTCCCGCAAAAAGCCGGAGGGTCAGGAGTTCCGCAAACCAAAGTTCTCGGTACATTATTTTTATAAATAACAAATCCAATTATAATGGTGAAGACCAGAAAGGCAATGGTCATCATCAAAATTTTATTGGTGAACTTTTTCATGAATTCCTAAATTGCTTACAACGTTCCGGCTATGCCCAGTAAGGGATTTCGAAGCGAAACCATTTCGGATTGCACGGAGCCAAAGCGTTGTATTTTGTTTTTAATTTTATAATTCTTTAAAAGCCAAATCAACGATTTGGCGGACTTGCTATGAAAACCAATCTTTCAAATTAGCAAAGAACCCATTATTGGGTATAGCTATTGTTGTGTTTTCGTTTTTTTTATATTCTCTGGTACTTTTTAATTCAGTTTTAGGGTTATGAGGTCTGCACCATGCATTCGCTTCGCTGTAATGCTCTTTTCCTAAATCATCAGTAATTACAAGTTTACAGTTGACTCTATGAGGTGCCATCTGTCCAAAATATGGTGACGGCTCATTAGGAAACCCTCTGATAATTAATAGTCCACTTTTGAAATGGGTCATATTAATTCGTCTATTCAATATTTGTGTTTCGAGTCGTTGAGAAAATTCATCAATTAAAAATTTAAATTCCCTGTGCTGAGGTACGATTTGACAATCCTTTAAATTAATCGTAATTGTCAGGGAATGAGAAGAAATCATGTGCGAATAAAGTTTCCCAATTCCCCAAAATCCATAAACATCATTGTTTCGACTGACGAAAGAACTCACAAGTCCATCTGCAATAGTTTTAAATTCTTTTCTTCTCGCCATTTTATTTCAATGAAACACAACGTGTACGGGTAAGCGCAGTAGCAGGGTCTGATAGACCTAACCTAACCTAGTTCAGATTTAAATTAGGAGGATATTTCGATAGCAGCTCGGTGACTAGCTATTGAGCTTACCGGTTGTTGTACAATGTTACTCAGAATTTAGAAATGTTTGTGTGTACACCATAGTAATCACCATCAATTTTAGCGCATTTGTCCAAATAATCGAGTAAAACTTCTTCTTCAATTATACCACTAGAACCGTAAAAACTGATTCCGGGATCTTTGCGGTGAACAAGAATGGTTATAGGATCACCATCAGCGAGCCCAATATAAGGTGTTCCAAGTTCGTATCCAGTAGTTGGTTTGTCTTGGTCCAAGTTGTAAATGAAGTACAAGTCAGCCTCAAATCCATCGGGATAAACAGTATTTCGAATTGATTTAACTAATATTCCTTGTACTTCAATAAAGTCGTTTTCATCATAGTCCTCATATCGCTTTTCTGAGAAATAATTACAACTCGTAACCAAAAAGAGAGCAATCACAACCTTAACCAAATTATTCATTTCTAATATTGTACAACGTAGGAATAAAGTATATATGTACTTTATTCCACTTATACTAAGATAGCAAATCATGCACGCCTTTGAAGGAATTTTCTGCCACATGGGTATATATCTCGGTTGTCTTGCTAGAATTGTGTCCCAGCAACACCTGGATCTTTCTAAGATCAACGCCTTTCTCAAGAAGATGGGTTGCAAAACTATGACGAAGCATATGAGGAGTAACTTTCCTAGGGATACCAGCTTTAAGTGCTGCCCGGCTCACAATGTTAAGGACACTTGTAGTTGAATATTGTCCGCCACCCGGGCTCTCAAATAAATAAATCTTAGGATGATACTTCTTATAATAAACTCTAAGCTCGGTTAATAGATTTTTGCTCAGCACCGTATAGCGGTCTTTGTTACCTTTTCCATGATTTATTCTTAGCAGCATTCGTTTACTATCTATATCCTCCAATTTTAAATTGAGCAATTCAGATCTCCTAAGTCCTGAGCTATACAATAGTCCAATTATACATTTATGCTTTATATTGATGCTATTTGTTAAGAGGGACTTCACCTGCCCTTGTGAGAGAACTTGTGGTAATTTTCTTAATTTACGCGGACGCTCAATTTCGTAGAAACGATTTGGCATTCCTAGAACAACTTCATAGTAGAATTTAATGCTATTGACTGCCTGATTAATATAAGAATGCGATTTGTTCTGTCGAATGAGGTTTAGAAGATAGTCGCGAATATCGCGTTCATCTAGCGCCTCCAAAGGGGTATCGGGAAAGAATTTCATAAAGGTTTGAAAGCATGAAATATAGGTTCTGGCGGTATTATCAGCGTATTTTTTTAGCTCCAGTTTCTCGAGATATGACTCAGGACAAATGGGAGCTTTAACCTTTCCAACTTTACTCTGCTCCTGTTTATATCGATTTTCTTCTTTGGAGGAAATAGGAGCATCTTTGTAAAAATAGTTGCCATTAAGCCATGCCACCCCCTTAAAGAACTTATAGATTAATTCGAGATTTTCTCGC
>JBGTNK010000155.1:0-33361 GCA_041743125.1 Chitinophagaceae bacterium | reverse complement strand
CCCCTCGACTTGCATGTATTAAGCCTGCCGCTAGCGTTCATCCTGAGCCAGGATCAAACTCTCCATTGTAAATGTTTTGTTTGATACTGACAGTATTAATCTTTAAAAAATTAATGTGTCAATTCGAAATGTTATTTGCTTGACTTACCTTTTGTTTCTCCCGCCACTCAGGGCAAGAGAAGTGCTATTGTTTCCCAACTTTCAAAGATCTTTTGGCTTTACCAGCCATCCGTTTTTTCAAACGGAGTGCAAATGTAAGGGCCGTTTTATTAATACCAAAATTTTTATCGGAATGATTCCGAAATTATTGGAGTTATTTTTCTTTTATGACTTTAAGAACTTACCGTTTTTGAATAACGGGTTGCAAAGATAGGGGAAGAGATACTTCTAACAAACTTTTAATCAATTTATATTAGATACATCAACCTTTTTTTAACAACCTCAGAGAACTACTTTTTCTTTTTTTATCCTAACGGGCGGCGAAGATAAGGAGGTAATTTTTTCTACCAAATCTTTTTTGAAACTAAATATTTTGAAATCAGTTGAATAGGCTTTGAACAAGGCTTTCGAGGGGATAAAAAAAATTCATTTTCAATCTATCGTGTCATAATAATGCACCCCAATAAGAAAAAGCCCGTGAGGAGGTACGGCAAAGCTTGCCAGGGTACAATCTTTTGCCTCTATTATTTTTATAAATTCCTGCAAACTTATATTACCCCTACCCACCTTAAGCATTGTAGAAGTCAAAGCCCTTACCATACCTCTCAAAAACCTGTTGCCTTTTATATAGTATATTAATTTCCCATCCTGCCTGTACCACTCACTTTTTTGCACCTGGCATTCAAATGATTTTACCTGGGTATTGCGCTTTGAAAAAGAAGTAAAATCCTTATAATCTTTGATTATATCTGCCGCCTGGTTCATTCTTTCCAACTCTATTTTGTAGGGGAAATAGTAGGCTCTGTCTGCTTGAAAGGGATCTTTTGACTGGTAAATGAAATATTTATATTCCCGGCTTATGGCGTCGAACCGGCAATGCATACTGTCCCCAACCTTTACCAGATTTCTTACCACAATATCTGCCGGCAAAATAGCATTGACCTTGTATACAAATTGAGGATTTATCAATCCCTCATAATCGAAGTGAAAAAAATTTTGTAAGGCATGAACGCCTGCATCTGTTCGGGAAGATCCGGTCATTTGCACTTTTTCTCTCTGCAGGATATGGAAGGCCTTTTCAACTTCTTCTTGTATGCTATTGGCGTTCTTCTGCGTTTGAAATCCACTATAGTGGGTTCCCTTATAAAATACTTCAATAAAATAACGCGGCATATAGGTTGGGCTTAAACGATTGCAGAAAAATACACAAATAAAGGGTGCTATCTGGACAGGTTATTTAACCTGTGAACAAAATAGGTGTCTTTAAATTCACCTTTTAACAATGCAGCGAAATTTATTTTATCTTCGCTGTAAGGATGCATGGCTTCAAAGAAATGAAATTTTGTTGCTTCATTAAAAAACAGGCTCCCAAGGTTTTTTATTTGTGCAATAGAAAAGCATTTGTCTCCAATGTTATTTTTTGCTTTAATAATCCTCGAGGTTTCTGTCTTTTGATCTGCCATCACTTTTTGTAGCTTTTGGAAATCACCATCGGAAACCATTAATGTGCAATTGTTTCTACTGGTTTTTTTTTCTCGGCTTGATTTACTTTCATTCAAAGGCTCATCAAATTCAATAAATTTCTTTTCTCCATCCGGGCGGGCACTGCCTTTATTTATGTATGAAACAGGACTTGAAATAAAAATCCGGATCGTATCATTCTGACCGTTCTCATACTGATCAATATAAATTATACCCAACCCTTCTGTGGTGGAACTTTCTGATTTTTTTTGCACTGAAGATCTTTTATAAAAAGTACTGACAGCCGAGTTTCCTAACTGGTCCATCGAATTGCCTTGTACATTCTCAGGCTCTGTTAGCGAAGCGACTTTTTTGACAGTATCTTTCTTTTCTGAGACCGGAAAAATGTTTTCCTTCGCTAATATTCCAGGTGATTCTGTAACAGCGGGAACTGAGTTTGTATTAGCAACCGTTTTCTCTTTGATTATTGCATACTGCGGGTTTACCTGATTTTCATTTCTATTTTCGGAAGCAAAGACTGGCCTCGTCAAAAGTGAAGGATCGTTTGCTGCTTTTGAAAGTACGAAGGTAAATGAAGATACTTCTCCCGGAGACAAATTCAGTACTTTATCATTCCCCTGACTCTCACCAGGCATTTGGATAGCCAGGGTTTCCATATCAACCAAACCCCACCCCTTTTCGCCAAAATTTTTCAGGAAAAATCCCCTGTCTTTTGATTTAACATTTATTAAAAATTGCTCCGCTTTCCATTTATTTTGGGGAAACCCAATATTCAGATTGTAAGTGCTATCCTTCAGTTTGGATAAGATAAGATAACCCGAGGGCGATGACCCAAAAGTCTTCTCATTTATTTTTACAAAAAAAGGTTGTTCTGAATCTGTTTGAAGGTAGATAAAATAGACCTTTTGGGAGAAAAGGCAGGAATTGAAAAATGCAAAAAATATCAAACAAACGATTTTGTTCATTTTCGGGATTAGTTATCTTCAAAATTAAGATTAAAACGTTTCTTATGCATCTTAATTGTATATAAACGTTACCCTTATTCCCTGCCAAACACAACATCCGCTCCGGATAATTTTACTTTCACATACAAATTCTTACTACGGGCCGGCCTGCTAAATAAGTTTGATATGCCTTAGCTTTATTTAACATTTACAAATTATTCTACTTTCATTTTAAGTTTTCTCACCATTAAAAATTCAAACAAATTAGCCATGCAATTAAAGATATTTAAAGATTACAACCATTTATCGGAGGGTGTTGCAAATGAAATTATAGAACTGGTTAATAATAAGCCGGAAGCTGTTGTATGTATGGCATCAGGTGATACTCCGCGCCAGGCCTGTAAGTTATTGGCAGAAAAAGCAAAAAGCCAAAATACAGATCTGACCAGAATGACTTTTCTGGGGCTCGATGAGTGGGTTGGTATTTCTCCTGAAAATGAGGGCAGTTGCACTTACTTTTTTCAAACTTTAATTTTTAATACTTTAAATCTATCTCCTGAACAAACCCATTTATTTGATCCTCTCTCCACCAACTATGAAACGGAATGCCAAAACATGGATAATATTATTTTTGAAAAAGGTGGAATTGACCTGATGATTGTAGGTATTGGTATAAATGGCCATATAGGATTTAATGAGCCCGGTGTTTCATTTGACAATTATTCACATGTCATTCTTCTTGATGATACAACAATTACTGTGGGCCAGAAATACTTCAAAACTCCTGTCGCGTTGCAAAAAGGAATAACCATTGGTTTAAAACACTTATTGGAATCCAGGAAGGTATTGCTGATAGCAAACGGAACAAAAAAAGCACACGTAATAAACAAAACAGTGAATGGAGAGATAACTAATGACTTCCCGGCCAGTATTATGCAATTACATCCAAATGGATTTATCATGATGGATGAAGAAGCGGCTACCCAGCTTAATGCTAATTAATTCAACCAGAATAATGAGATTCAGTGAAGGCAATAAATTAAGAATTTTATATTTCCTTGTATTTTGTTGCACCGCTGCCTGGTTACCCATTTTCGCTGATTATTGTAAAGAAAGAGGATTGAGCGGAATCAGGACGGGTATCATTTTAAGCATCACGCCTGTTATGATGTTTTTCATTCAGCCTTTTTATGGCATGCTGGCGGATCGCTTTGGTTATAAAAAAACTTTATTATTTTCTTCTTTCCTGGCTTCAGTGGCTTATGTACTGTATCTTTTCGATGGTGGCTTTACCTATTTATTTCTTATCACCATTTTCATGGCCATTTTTTATAATACAATTCAGCCAGTATTGGATAGCCTTTCTCTGAATCTGGTTAAGAAAAATCCAGCCTTTTCTTATGGTGCATTAAGAATTGCGGGTGCTGCGGGCTGGGCCTTTACCGGAATCATTACAGGACAGTTGATAGATGCCAGCAACACAACCGTGATCTTTACCATATCAGCTGTTTGCATGCTGTTTACTTTTTTATTCTCCTTCTCGCTGGAGCCTGACAAGGTTCAAATTTCCAGGCAAACCATCCAATCTTTTAAAAAAGTAAATGTTGTTTTTAGCAATAGAATTTTATTGTTTTTATTGCTCTGTATATTTCTGGTATCTACCGGTGCTACTACAATCTGGAATTTTTATTCCCTTTACATGAAGGAAAATGGCGCATCGGCCTCGCTTGTGGGGTATGGCATCTCATTGCAGGGCATTTGTGAATTACCATTGTTTTATTTTTCAGCCCTGATAATAGCGAGATTGGGAATGAAAACGACAATGCTGATCACGGTATTTGCAACAGCTTTACGTATGTACTTATATAGTATTGTAAAAAATCCTCAAGCTGCTTTACTTATTGAATTGCTGCATGGCATCTCATGGTCTTTATTCTGGGTGGTATGCGTAGAGTATGTAAATATGCTTATTCCGGCCAATTGGAGAGCTACCGGGCAATCACTTTTGTATGCAGCTTATTATGGAGCAGGGGCTATAGCTGGAAATTTTTGGACAGGATACTTATATGATGCTAATATGAAAATAGCTGACATCTTTTTGTTGAATGCCGGCATTGTTTCAATTGCCGGCTTGATGATATTTATTTTTATGAACAATAGAAGATTGAAACGAAACTGAGGGTTTGAAAAAATGTGAATCCCATTATTTTTAATAAACCGAACATCATTTAAATTAAAGAGAGAATATACTCTATAACAGGAAGTTGATATAATGAAACCTTAATTAATAATTTGCCTCTCCACTATACTTTCCTTCATGCGAGATATATACCAATCAATAAATTTAGCCACATCAGCTTCTACCGGAGCATAAGGCCCGGGTTGATACAGACTGGATTCAATTCCTTTGAAATTGTTTTCACATAGTTTCCAATCTTGCTCCCCGGTAATTCTCCAAAAATCAGTCAGGCGGTCAATGCAATAATCTATTCCCTCCCTGGCCTCCTTATCTACCAACCAGGCCAGGTCAATATAAGTTAATGATGGAGAAACAGCGGTTAGCCTCATGGTCCACATATAATCGCTTACCGCATCCATCCAAAAATTTGGATACATTACCAAACCCAAAACACCGGCATCAAAATCTTTATGATCTCCCATGGGGGTGGCGACGGCTTTTCCATCCAGGCTATAACTCAATACGCCTGGCCTAAGCGGATAGCGGATTGCAAAATGAAATGAATCATTTTCAAAATCGACATTGTCGATAGATAACCCCTTTTTTTGCCATTCTGCTTGCCGAATACCCAACTCAGTATCTGCAGATTCCTTTAAATTAGCCCCTATAACCGCATTACAATATTCAGGATGTGCCGGCCCGCAATGATAGCATTCCCGGAAGTTTTCTGCCACCAGCTTCCAGTTGGTCCGAAGTTCATACCTTTTTGTATAGGCTATTTTTGCCTTATCAATCTTAAATGGTTTTAAAAAAGGGGTATAATCTTTTATTACTTTTTCAAATGCCGGAGGGTGTTGAGCCAATGAAATAAATATAAGCCCTTCCACCACCTGAATATGTACAGGATGCAAACCAAACCGGGATCGGTCAAAATCTTGTGGCATTAGCCTTGACTTTAATAAGGAGCCATCCTTATCATAAACCCACTGATGATAAGGGCAAATTAATTTAGGCGTATTCCCTTTTTCTTCAAGGCAGATCAACGAACCCCGATGGCGGCAGGTATTATAATGGGCAAAAACTTCTCCTTTGTTTCCCCGAATAATAATTATAGAATCATTGTGAACTTTGTAAAGGAAATAATCACCCGGCATAGGGATAGCTGCAATACTACCTGCGAACAACCAATATTTTTTCCAAATAGAATCTTTTTCCAGGTTGAAAACCTGTTGTTCTGTATAAAATGGCTGTTCCAGCCCCCAACCAGACCGGTAGTTCATTAATAGCTTTTCCAGATTCAAAGTATCCATATCGGCGGGTAATAATTATTTGTATTAAAGTAAATTTACAATTTATCAAGAATTGGTGTTGCCTTTAATTAGATTTAAAAAATTAATCTTTTAATACCTGTAGCGATGAAATTAGAACACGTTGCCATCTGGACTTATCAATTGGAAATAATGAAGGAATATTATATGAAATATTTTGATGGCAAGGCAAATAATAAATATACAAATAGCAGTAAAGGATTTCACAGTTATTTCCTGAGCTTTGAAAACGGGGCACGATTAGAACTTATGACAATGCCTGATATTCCGGGTAATAAGAACGATACAATACAAAAACAGCACCTGGGAATTATACATCTTGCTTTTGGGGTGGAGCGTATTGAAGAAGTGGATAAAAAAGCGATACAATTGAAATTTGACGGCTTCGCTATTCTGAGCGGTCCGAGGAAAACAGGCGATGGCTATTATGAATTTGAAACACTTGACCCGGATAATAACAGACTTGAGGTCTCCGCAAAATATCCTTCCACTAATTTGTAGCTTTAAAATAAACTCCCGGATCTTACCACAAAAAAATAATACCATTTTTACTCATGAATAAAGTAGTATTTATTTTAATGCTTATTACAATATTTTCTTGTTCGAGAGAAAAAAAATGGCAACTGGTATGGAGCGATGAATTTAATTATTCTGGTCTTCCCGACAAATCAAAATGGACAGCGGAAAATGGTGGTGGCGGCTGGGGTAATAATGAATTTCAATATTACACTTCAGGACGAAAAGAAAACGCCAGGGTGGTGAATGGCTAGCTTATAATTGAAGCCAGGAAGGAAGAAACGAACAAGCATTTATATTCATCATCCCGGTTAAATACAAAAGGGAAAGGAGATTGGAAATATGGAAAAATCAATGTCAGGGCAAAATTACCCAAAGGCCGGGGTACATGGCCTGCAATCTGGATGCTGGGATCGGTTACCCCCATGAAATGGCCCGATGATGGGGAAATTGATATTATGGAACATGTAGGATTCAACCATGGTGTTATTCACGCCTCCGTTCATACCAAAAAATTTAACCATGTCATTGGAACCCAAAAAACGGATACTATTGAGATCAGGGATTGTTCTGAAAATTTTCATATTTATACGGTTGAATGGAATAAGGATTCAGTAAAAGTAGCAGTAGATAATAATATTTTCTTTCGCTTTTCAAATGAAAATACAGGATATGAAGCCTGGCCATTTGACAATAAATTCTATTTACTGCTAAATATTGCGGTTGGTGGCAACTGGGGAGGACAAAAAGGGATTGATGACAATATATGGCCACAAAGAATGGAAATTGATTACGTAAGAGTATTTCAATAATGCGGGTTTGTCTAAAAATTCTTAACCATCCTGTAACATGATATTTACGTAAATTGATACAGGAGGACCAGATTATGAAAAGACTGATCTTTTTAATTTCAATACTAATAGTTCAAGTTTCAGCCAACAGTCAGAAAAGACTTTCCCAACCATTAACAAATGGGGAGCTTTTAAATAAAACCTATTGCACCGGTTTATTTAATACGAATGATGCACAATATTTTGACCTGGTGGGTGATTATGCCAATGCCTCGGCAGTGAGTTATCTAAATGTTTTGGACTGGCTTAAAGGAAGAGTAGCGGGCTTGCAGGTCTTTATTGGAAGCGATAATACCCGTATTCCATTTATACGCAATTTGCGTGCAGTCATTTTTATTGATGAGGTTCCTGTAAATCACGAGTATCTCGATTACTTTCCTGTATCTGATATAGCGATGATAAAAATTATAAAAAGCCCGTTCGCCGGCGGCTGGTACGGATCAGGAGGCGCCATTGCGATTTATACGAAATCCGGAGAGGAGGATACAGAACTTTAATAAATTTAAAATTCTCTCCCTTAAATCAGGAGAATTAATCCAAACCAAACATACCCCTATTCAATTGTTGAAGGATCTGGGTTTTATGCTGGGCCGATATCAACAATGAAATATTATGAGGGCTGCCACCGTAAGAAACCATACGCACAGGAATGTTCATGATAGAACCAAAAAGTTTCTTCACAATATCTGTTGTCTTTGATATTTCATTTCCTACAACAGAAATGATGGCCTGGTTGTAATCTACTTCTGTATTACCCAGGGGTTCCAATTCCTTAAGTATCTCTTTTAAAAAAACAGGATTATCGATGGTGAGAGAAACCGCTACTTCGGAAGTAGTGATCATGTCAATAGGTGTCCTGTATTTTTCAAACACCTCAAATATTTTTCGTAAGAAGCCATAGGCCAGTAACATCCGGCTACTTTTAATCCGAATAGCAATAATATTATCCTTGGCTGCCACCGCTTTTACACCAACGCTGCCAGCCTCCTGGGTAATCAATGTTCCTTTTGCGTCCGGTTTCATGGTATTCAGCAATTTTACCGGAATCTTGTAGGTCTGTGCAGGCCAGATAGAAGCAGGATGTAAGATTTTTGCTCCGAAATAAGCTAACTCAGCCGCTTCTTCAAAACTCAATTGCTCTACAGGTACAGTTCTCTTAACTACCCGGGGATCATTATTGTGCATTCCGTCGATATCTGTCCATATTTCGCAAACGGATGCATTAATAGCCGCCGCTATTAATGAAGCACTGTAATCACTCCCTCCTCTTTTCAGGTTATCCACCTCCCCTCTCGCATTCCGGCAAATGTACCCCTGGGTTACAAATACTTTTTTATCCTTATGATGTTGTACCATCTGGTTTAGCCGAATACGGATGCTTCCAATTTGAGGTTCGTCATAGCTGTCAATCGTCATGAACTCCAGGGCAGGCAATAAGGCATGTTTAATATCTTGTTCTTCCAGGTAAATGGAGAAAATTTTTGTTGAAAGTAATTCGCCCTGTGCCAGAATATCTTTACTTAATGCTTCACTAAAAGATATTTTCAATATTATATTAAGAAACTCGAAATGTTCGGCGAGTATATTTTTTGCCTTGGTAAGCGTTTCAGGTCTTTTTAATAACTCGGCGATAAAATTCTGGTAATGCGCTTCTAGTTGATCAATTAATTTTTTTGCATCCGCCCGGTCACCCTTTGCAATATTTTCAGCTATATTAACCAATGCATTCGTGGTTCCTGACAAAGCTGATAAAACAACGATAACAGGCTCCGTTTCCTTTGTAACCAGCGAAACGATCTGGTGCATACGCTCCGGTTTACCCACACTGGTACCACCAAACTTCATTATTTTCATACCTTCTTAAAATTAGGTTGCAAAAGTATTTGAAGGATAGGATGAAACCAAAAGAAAAGTACCTGGAGCGAGAAACTGCCTCTTAATAATCTCGCCGGATTGCAAAAGCAGGTCGCAGCCTGTTACTGAAAAGAGAAAAAATTATTCTATTGCTAAGCCTTTCAATAAGGTTTTAGTCTCCCTATATAAACTCCAAATCAAATTTTTCAGCAAGTTTTTTCAAATCATCAACAACGACGGTCAATAATGGTAACCCGCTCTTTAATCGTTGCGCCTGTATCTCTCGTTCGGGATCACCGGGAACCAATACTTTTTTTTCGCCTGGAATAGTCTTACAGGAACGAAATCCCTGAATCCAATGATCCATATCCTTTTTAAACTCATGCGCAGGCCGAAATGCATCGATACGCATAGCACCAAGAAAATGTCCAATTCCTTTACCTGGTTGTTGAGAAGGCATTGGGACAAATGCCGGAAATGGCGGAACCCAAGGAGCATAATTAGCGCCGCTTAAAAGAGCAGAAAAAATATCAACAATCGCACCCAATGCATAACCTTTATGACTTCCATGTTCCCGATCACCTCCTAATGGAAGCAAGGCTCCACCCTCTTTCAATATATTTGGATCATTAGACGGGTTACCATTCTTATCCTGCACCCATCCATATGGTGCCTCAATATTTTTGCGCTGTAATATTTCAAGTTTACCATTAGCGGCAGTGGTGGTTGCTAAATCTGCTATAAATGCTGGCTCACTACCCGCAGGTGCTGCAACGCAGATAGGATTAGTTCCAAGCATTCTGTCAATGGAAAATGTAGGTGCCACCAAAGGACTGGCATTGGTCATTGCAATACCAATCATATCATTTTTCAAAGCTTCCATGGCATGGTATGCAGCAATTCCAAAATGATTACTATTCTGTACACTTACCCAACCGGTGCCTACTTGTTTTGCTTTTTCTATTGCTATCTGCATGGCGAATGGAGCTACTACCAATCCTAATCCACTATCTCCATTCACTACTGCAGTAGAAGGCGTTTCATGAATAACTTTAATAGCTGGTTTAGCATTAATCCTCTTTACCTCCCATAGTCGAATATATCCACTAAGTCTTGCCACGCCATGGGAATCAACTCCACGCAGGTCCGCAGATAATAATGCCGAGGAAGCTGTAAGCGCATGTTCGTCGCTGCATCCAATTTTCTGAAAAACTGTTTTTGTAAAATCGAATATTGATTGATAAGAAAAGTTCTGTTCTGCCATGCGGCAAATATACCCAAAGGGCAAGGAGGTCTATGTAGAAAATGGTGATTACTGCCTTTTGTCTTTCATATTAGTCATATAATAAATACTCCACTTTCTAAATAAAAATGCCCCGGGAATTTGGGGCATTTTACTAAACCTTTTAATTAGCGAATAAAAAATTAAAAAGGAAGATCATCAATGGGTTCAGTTACCTCACTCGCTGAAGGAACGTTTGACGGTGAAGAATAACTTCCGGAAGATGCCCCACTGTAAGAAGGTCCGCTAGCTCCTGCGTCACTTTTACCCCCCAATAATTGTACTTCCCTGATTCGAAGTGACAATGATGCGCCACCTGTACCATCCTGCCTGGTAAAACTTCTGACTTCTGGTGTTCCTTCTACAAAGACTTGTTTGCCTTTTGTCAGGTAAGGAGAAATAGCAGTCCTGTCAGTCCAATAGGCACAATCAACCCAGGTTGTTTTCTCCTGGTTTGCGCCCTGGCTATCTTTGTACTTTTCAGTATGTGCTACGGTAAAATTGATAACGTTCTTACCATTTACTGTGTTGACCACGCAATCTTTGCCGAGGTTCCCGATAACTTGCATTTTAATCATAGTGCTCAATTTTAATTTGACGTAATTATTATATAAAAAAGCAAATTAAGATTATTCCAGTATACGAAAACTTCAGCTTGGCAAAAATTCTTCACATTTAATTACTCTACCTGGCAAAGCGGGATGGAGAAAGATCAATAATTATTTAAGAGCTGTAAGGTTCTCACTTTTCCTGTTCTTTATATAGGGTTTAGATGTTTCGTAATAAACATCCCTGAAAATACTCACTTTAGGTTAAGCATTAAAACCGCCGGGATTTGCTCAATGAGCTATTGGCCATAAATAAAACTCCATTAAAAATCCGGCTTCTTATGTCTATTTATATTATCAATATTTACTATTTATTACAACGATTTTTTATCAAAAACTTTATAATACATTTATAATAAATACTTTAACATCAATTTAGTTCTATATTTAATTATATTATATTATGTTATTATATATGATATTTTGTTGACTATACTCACATTTTTTGCACTTTCTTGATTAATATAATGAAATATAACCTTAATTCACCTAATTTAGCGCTTCGATTGTTGCATACATTTATTATTAATATTTAAAAACACTTCTGATTATGAGCAAAACTAAAGTGAAACAAGTGGCACCATTCCTGGTATTGCTGATTCTTGCAACTGCAGCAATCTTTGTGAGTCCCGCAGCTTCATTTGATCCCGCATCCGTATTAGGTGAGGATGGTACAACACCTAAATATGTCTATGATAGCGGTGACATAGCATGGATGTTAGTATCCTGTGCTTTTGTTTTTTTGATGACACCAGCCCTGGCCTTTTTTTATGGAGGAATGGTAGGACGTAAAAACGTTTTATCCACCATGATAAAAAGCACAGTTTCTGCTGGTATTATTTCAGTTTTATGGATAGTAGTTCAATTTAGCCTCTGCTTTGGTGATTCACTTGGTGGATTTATTGGAGACCCCCGCACATTTTTATTTTTCAAGAATGTAATGAACGGAGAACCCTGGAGCCTGGCAGCAACTATCCCATTACCTCTCTTTGCTTTTTTTCAACTTATGTTTGCTATCATCACTCCCGGACTTGTTGTTGGTGCGGTAGCAGAACGAATTCGTTTCAGTTCCTATACTTTGTTTATAGTATTATTTGGAGCCTTGGTTTATGCACCGCTTGCTCACATGGTCTGGCATCCTCAGGGCCTAATGTTTAATTGGGGAGTTTTAGACTTTGCCGGGGGTACCGTGGTTCATATTTCAGCGGGTATGGCTGCACTAGCAGGCGCTTTAGTGCTTAAACCCAGAAAGTCTACAACTGCAACCTCTCCTGCTAATATTCCTTACGTATTGATTGGTACAGGCCTACTTTGGTTTGGATGGTTTGGATTTAATGCAGGAAGTGCGGTAGGTGCCGGAGCTTTAGGAGTCTACGCTTTTGCTACAACAAATACTGCAGCTGCTGCAGCCGGATTATCCTGGATGTTCTGGGATGTGATAAGGGGTAAAAAACCATCTGTTTTAGGGTTTTGTATAGGTGCTGTTGTTGGTTTGGTTGCCATTACACCGGCTGCTGGATTTGTTGGAGTACCGCAGGCTATATTTATAGGATTTATAGCGGCAATCATTTCCAATATAGTGGCCGAATTTCTTAAAAGCAAAACCCGGTATGATGATCCTCTTGATGTATTTGCCTGCCATGGCGTAGGTGGAGTTACCGGAATGCTACTGACCGGGATATTCGGAAGCAATATTGTAAACCCTGCAGTTTTGGAAGGCCAATTTCTAATTCAATTAAAAGGAATGGCCGTAGCAGTAACATATAGTTTTGTCGTTTCTTTTATCTTGTTTAAAGTGATCAATATGATACTACCTATGAGGGTGACACAAGAAGAAGAAGCTGAAGGTCTTGATGCTTCTCAACATAACGAAAAATATCTTCAAGGTACTTTATTGGTTCACAATAATGGCGTCGAAGAAGAAAGAACGCTTGCCGACTAATTTTTTAGTTGACCCATCTTTAAACCATAATTAATAGGAAAAGGCACAGATAAGTTGGTATAAACTTCTTGCAAAAATTTATACCGGCTGTGCCCTTTCTTTAAAATCAAAAAATGTACTACAATGTTACGTAAAAAAATCATGGCTGCATTGTCAGCATCTCTATTTGCTTTAGTATTCTCTTTTTCAGGGCAAGCCCAGGACTCAACAGTGGCCGAAGAGCCACAATTAAAAATATCAGGCTCCGTTGACGGTTATTACAAATATGATTTTGCAAAAACCGCGGCTAACTCATTCACGAGTTTTACACAAACTCATAATTCCTTTTCTCTAGGAATGGCCAGTGTAAAATTGGAACATTCAGGTTCCAAAGTAGGCGGTGTGGCCGATATTGGATTTGGTCCCCGTGCAAAAGACTTCTCATATACTGATGACGGAATTACCCAGGCAATTAAGCAATTGTATGTAACCTATTCTCCGGCAGATTGGGTAACATTTACTTTAGGTACGTGGGGTACACACGTTGGCTACGAAGTGCTGGATCCACAAATAAACAGAAATTACAGCATGTCATATATGTTTACAAACGGACCCTTTTCTCACACGGGTGTGAAGGCCGCTGTAACTAAAGGCAAACATGGGTTTATGCTGGGTGTATCTAATGCTACCGATTACAGAATTCCTCCTACAGACCAGATAAATAAGAAATTCTTCCTAGCCCAATACAGTGTAGCAACAGAAAAAGTAAGCGCCTATCTTAATTTTGTAAGTGGTCAGTCACCTGACACTTCCAAATCTTCCCAGGTCGACGCTGTTATTACAGCTTCTATAAGCGACAAATTCAGCATTGGATATAATGGTACGTATGCTTCCGTGAAGGGATGGGATGGTATTAAAAATACAGATGCTCAAAACTGGTGGGGCTCAGCTCTGTACCTGAATTTCGATCCCCAATCGTGGTTTGGATTGACGCTCCGCGGAGAACTATTCAGCGATAAGGATCAATTAAAAGTATATAGTGGTGCTCCTGTTGGAGGAAGTATTTTCGCCACGACGCTTTCTGCAAATTTCAAGAAAGGCGGATTTACTTTTATCCCTGAAATCCGATTTGATAACGGTAATGAAAATGTATTTGTAGATAAAGATGGTTTCGCTTCTAAATCCGTGGGCAACTTTTTGTTTGCAGCCATTTATTCTTTCTGATAAACCTGACCTTAATAAATTTAAAAAGAAAATTGGCCGGTTAAAACCGGCCAATTCTTTTTGTACTGGTATCAAATTGATCAGGCTGAGTTTCTTCCAGCATTAATTATTCCAAATGAACATCGCATCACCAATTTTTCATAGGTAGCTTTTATGGGAGCATTTACCAATTGTTCTTCCATCTCCCTTATTTTGGTAAGCGAATATTGTTGAATAGTCAGTAATGGCAGAACAATTCTTTCTCGCATTTGAATGGAGAGCTGATCCACCGGATAGTCGGCCATTAATTCAGTATGTCCGGAAAGCTTGGCAATGTATTGCCTTGTTAATTCATATTCATCAAATATCATCTGCCAGATTTCACCAAATTGTTTATGCTTGCTGAGGTAAGATGTTAACGGAAAAAATGATTTTAACATCGCCATTTCGCAATTATCCAACAAAGTTTTAAAAAAGAGTGAGTTTTTATACAATTCTTTTACTGCAGTAAATTTTCCCTGCTCTTCTATTTTCTGAAGGGCTGTGCCTACTCCATAAAACCCTGTCACATTTTGTTTAAGCTGGCTCCAGGAACCGGCAAATGGGATAGCCCTCAGATCTTTTAATGTAAGGCCGGAAGATGATCCTCGTTTTGCCGGGCGGCTTCCAATATTTGTTTCGCTATAAAATCTCAGCGGGCTTGCCTGCAAAAGATAGTCAGCAAGATAGGGATGGTCCCGCAGACCTTTATATGAGTTATAAGATAATGCTGACAGTTCTTGCAAAAGATCATCTTCTTCCTTTGTAAAAGTTGAATCCAGCTCTGAAAACAGGTCATTTGTAATGCCGGCATTTAATAATTGCTCCATATTATATTGGGCCGTATCGACAGTTCCAAAATTTGAACTTACTGTTTGGCCTTGTATGGTCAATTGTATTTCTTCATTTGAAATATTCTGCCCCATGGAGGCATAAAATTTATGTGTTTTCCCTCCTCCTCTGGAAGGTGGGCCTCCGCGGCCATCAAAAAAAATGACCTCTACATTATATTCTCTCGAAATTGCTGTTAATTCTTCTTTGGCTTTATAAATTCCCCAGTTGCCCATCAGGTAGCCGCCATCTTTTGTTCCATCTGAAAAACCAAGCATAATCGTCTGCCGATTCTTCCGCCTTTTCAAATGTTGCTGATAAACGGGATTTAGATAAAGCGTCCGCATGATTTCTGCAGCAACCTTAAGATCATCTATTGTTTCAAACAGGGGAACAATATCTATGTTCATTTCCTCAGCTTTCCACCCACTTAATAAAAATAGCCCAAATACTTCCATTGCATTTAAAGCACTTTCACAATGACTGATAACATACCTGTTGCACCCCTCAGGCCCATTGAACTGCTGAATGGTCTTAATTCCTTCAATTGATTTGATTGTATCAATGTGTATAGGGTCCTCCAGGATGCCAGGGCTAATAGTTTGATTTAATGAAATAAGTATCTCTATTTTCTCATTATCCGGCAGGCTGGCATAATTGCCAGGCATTATGTGTTGCTTTTCAGCCAGGAGTCTCAATAGATTACTGTGAATGGAACTATCCTGCCTGACATCGAGAGAAGCAAAATGTAATCCGAAAACTTCAATCTTATTGATCAGGCTATTTACGGTATGCAGAAATAAACCGTTATGCTGATGAATGATAATATCCCTGATCTGATCAAGTGTACTTAAAATCTCTTCCTTTGTCAGCCGCGTTTTAAGACCGGGTACAAATAAGTTATTATATAATTTGATTTCGAGTTCCGCCAACAAAGTATCAACTCCCGCAAAAGTTAGCCTTCGTTTTAACCTTCGCACTTCCATATAATAACACTTGATAATACTTCCACGTAAGGCGTCCGCAACCTGGAGCGTTATTTCAGTATTTACAAACGGATTACCGTCCCGGTCGCCTCCCGGCCAGAAACCCATTCTTACCACAGGATTATCTTCCCCAACCGCATCAGGAAATTGAGATTTTAATGAAGACAATATGCGCCCGGCGGCAGCATAGAAAACATTTTCTAGATACCATATCAGGCTGACAGCTTCATCAAAAGGGGTCGGCTTCTTCTTATTAAAAAATGGCGTTTTACCAAGTTGTTGCAAATATGTATTAATCTGATTGGTGTTATTTTCTCCTAATGCTCTCGCGAGGTCATTAATAATTCCCAATACTGAACCCGGATAAAATTGTGTGGGATGAGCTGTAAGTACCAAACGGATGGAAAAATCTTTTAGTTTATTAGTTAATTCTTCCTCCTTATTATTTTGTATTACTTCAGATTCAATATGCTTTAGTGTGCCGATACCATTTAAATCATATATTTCTCTGAAGGAGGCATCTTCCAGGGCATCAAACAATACAACCTGCCTCTCCAGGTACTGCACAAACCTGAAAAGCAAATCGGTTCTCTCCTTTTCATTGACATAAGAGGTGTGCTTGGTGAAAAACTCATCTATTATACGAATGGGACTTAAATTCTTTTTATACCCTTCTTCGCAGTTACTGGACAATAATGACAAGAGAATACCCGTTTTTTCAATGCGATGGAAAGGTAATGAAGTAAACAAACTGTTATAAAGTTGAAACCGTATGCCAACTTCATTTCTGTATTTCTGCAATGCACGGTTACTCTGATAGTTCATGTTTTGAATTTAAATAAATACAATTAAAACCGGCAAGTAATCAATTGTGCCTGAAAATAAATCTTTTTGACCATGCAGAAAAAACTATCGGGATAAGAATAAAAAAAACCCGTCATACAGAAAGTAAGACGGGGTATTATTATTATTTGCAAAGGATTATTCCTCTGTCCGGGCTTCAGTTGTTTCTTCTTTTTTTACATCTTCTGAAGGAGCTGCTTCTGCTTTCTTAGAGCCTCCCCGGCTACGACGGGTCTTCTTAGCGGCTTCTTTAGTTTCACCTTTTCCTTTACCATATACCTCATTAAAATCAACCAACTCGATCATTGCTTTTTCAGCGTTATCTCCAGGACGTGCTCCCAATTTGATAACACGAGTGTAACCACCAGGGCGGCCACCTACTTTTTCTGCAACAGTTCCAAACAACTCTTTGATCGCTTCTTTGTCCTGCAAGTAACTAAATACCACCCGGCGCTCATGGGTAGTATTTGTTTTGCCTTTAGTGATCAAAGGTTCAACATAAACACGTAAAGCTTTCGCTTTTGCTACCGTGGTGACTATTCTTTTGTGTTCGATCAATTGACAAGCCAGGTTGCTTAGCAAAGCATCTCTGTGTGCTTTGGTGCGACTTAAATTTTTTACTTTGTCTCCGTGACGCATGACGTTTAATTTGAAAATTTGAACCCCGGGGATTTAAAACTTACCTCCCCTTATTCAAATTCATGTTACAAGATATTCGATCGTACCGTGTCAGGAATTACGATCTACTATTTAATCCCTATTCTTAATATATTATGTGCGAATAATTCAAATTTCGAAAACGCACCAATTATTATATTACAATTCATCTTTATCAACACCCAATTTCTGCAGATCCATTCCAAAACCTAATCCTCTTTCACCCAATACCTGCTCAATTTCCGCTAAAGATTTCTGACCAAAATTCCGGAATTTCATCAGGTCTTCCTGCTCGTATTGAACTAATTCGCTCAAGGAATTGATCTTGGCAGCTTTCAAACAATTGAAGGCACGTACAGAAAGATCCAGATCTTCCAATGGTGTTTTCAATACTTTACGCAATTGCAAAGTTTGCTCATCTACCATGTCTTCCTTCTTCTCTTCCTTATTATCAAAAGTGATGTTCTCGTCTGTAATGATCATCAAGTGTTGAATAAGAATCCGGGACGCTTGCTTCACAGCCTCTTCAGGATGTATGGTGCCGTCAGTAGAAACTTCCATGATCAGTTTTTCAAAATCCGTACGTTGTTCCACACGGGTATTTTCAATGGTGTACTTCACATTTTTAATGGGGGTATATATTGCGTCGATAGGAATGTATCCCAGCGGTGCATCTTTTGGCTTATTGTCTTCAGCCGGTACGTATCCACGTCCCTTGCCAATTGTGAGTTCAATATCCATTTTTGCAGATGAATCCAGGGTACAAATAAGCAAATCAGGATTCATGATCTGGAAAGAGTGAGTAGCCTCTCCAATCATACCTGCTGTAAATTCTGTTTTATTTTTCAATGACAATATGATGCGCTCATTTGCCACTTCATGATCAACACTTTTTTTAAACCGAACCTGTTTGAGGTTCAGGAATATTTCTACCACATCTTCTGAAATTCCTTTCATGGTAGCAAATTCATGTTCTACGCCTTCTATTTTCACACCAATAATCGCATACCCTTCTAATGAATTTAATAATACACGACGCAATGCATTACCGATGGTTACACCATAACCAGGTTCCAATGGACGAAACTCAAATTGAGCTTCAAAATCATTCGCTTTTTGCAGGATGATCTTATCAGGCTTCTGGAAATTTAAAATGGCCATATTTTAGATTTTGTTTTTAAATGATTATTATCAACTTCAATTCTACTTCATTACTGTTGTACCATGCTTTCAGGACTTTAAGAAACCTGTCTTTGAAAAACTGAATTCTGCTGTCAATCCAGGAAAACTCTTATTTAGAGTACAACTCCACTATCAATTGTTCCTTAATATTTTCAGGAACACTTTCTCTTTCCGGATGCGTAATGAAAGTTCCCTTCAGTTCAGTTTCATTCCAATCGAGCCAGTTAAATTTTGGATTCTTACCTCTTACCACACTTGTAATAGAAGTTCTTTCTTTGCTACCAGGCTTTATTGTTATTACGTCACCCGGCTTTAATTGATAAGAAGGTATATTTAATACATCACCATTCACTTCAATGTGCTTGTGGCTGACCAACTGACGGGCTGCAGGACGAGAGGGAGCAATACCCATACGGAAAACAGCATTATCCAAACGTGCTTCAAGCAACTTAATAAGGTTTTCACCGGTTGCACCTTTTATACGAGACGCTTCTTCAAATGTTTTACGAAATTGCTTTTCCAAAATGCCGTAGGTATACTTGGCTTTTTGTTTTTCACGAAGCTGCAAGGCATACTCTCCTAAAGTTTTGCGTTTGCGTTTTTCACCATGCTGACCCGGAGGGTTGCTGTTTTTTCCTAACCATTTACCATTGCCTAAAATAGGCTCACCGAAAATACGGGAGATCTTGGTCTTTGGACCAGTGTAACGTGCCATAGTTTTTATTCATTTCGATTTTTTTTGAAACGGTGCTACGATCGGTAAAAAATCGTAAAAAATAAATCGGGCACCCTTTTAATAAATGAAACCAAATTGGCTCAATATATATGTAATAACCTGGCTCGTTTTATATTACAGTTCCTCAAAGGGAATTTAATACATCACAAGCCGTACTTTAAACTCTTCTTTTCTTTGGAGGACGGCAACCATTGTGTGGCAACGGCGTAACGTCTTTAATCATTACCACTTCAATCCCATTTTGCGATATAGATCGGATGGCACTTTCCCTGCCTGATCCCGGGCCTTTCACAAATACATCAACTCTCTTAAGACCAGCGTCCAAAGCCGATTTTGCTGCATCAGCTGCTGCCATTTGAGCGGCATATGGGGTATTCTTTTTGGAGCCCCTGAATCCCATTTTTCCTGCACTACTCCAGGAAATAAGCTGACCTGTTTTATTTGTTAAGCTAATAATGATGTTATTAAAAGTTGCGGAGATATGAGCGTCTCCATAAGCATCCACTTTTACAACTCTTTTTTTTGCAGCCGCTTTTGGGCTGTTTTGTGCTTGTGCTTTTGCCATAATTTTCCTTCCAGGTAATCTTTAAATTTTTAAAATCTATCCCTTTTTAAGGGGGACACTGAATCAACCCTCCTGCCGGCCTACCGGGCTATCTGAAATTGATTCACACTATGTAAGCCTTTTTTTAATTTGATTCACCATGAAAAAACCGTTGGTACGATCCTGCCATTAGCAAACAAATCAATTATTTCTTAGCTGCCTTTTTCTTGCCGGCAACTGTTTTTCGTTTTCCTTTTCTGGTACGGCTATTCGTTTTTGTACGCTGACCACGTAGGGGAAGACCTTTACGATGACGAAGCCCACGGTAACAAGCGATATCTAATAATCGCTTAATGCTTGTCTGAACCTCAGACCTTAATTGACCTTCCACCTTCAACTCTTCAGTTATGGTGTTACGGATAGCATTAAGATCCTCATCATGCCACTCATGCACCTTCTTGTTACGATCAATATTATTCTTATCCAGAATATATTGGGCGGTGGATGGACCAATTCCATATATATAGGTTAAACCTATTTCGCCTCTTTTATTTTTTGGTAAGTCAACACCGGCAATACGAGCCATATTCTAACGTTGTTTATTGTTTATTAATGTAGCCGGAAAATCTTGACTGATATCCAGACAAAAAGATCCAGGCACGCCCATTTTATCCCTGGCGTTGCTTAAAGCGAGGATTTTTTTTGTTGATAACATAAAGGATGCCTTTACGACGAACAATTTTACAATCGACGCTGCGCTTTTTAATGGATGCTCTAACTTTCATAATCTTTTATTTTTGAGGATACCTCCGTTAGGTAATCCCGGATTCAAAGCTATTTATACCTAAAAATGATTCGTCCCCTGGATAAATCATATGGCGAAATCTCAACTCCTACTTTATCACCCGGCAATATCCGGATGTAATGCATCCTCATTTTCCCAGAGATGGTGGCTAATATCTCGTGGCCATTTTCCAGTTTTACCCTGAACATAGCATTTGATAAAGCTTCCAGAATGATACCATCTTGTTTAATAAGGGGTTGTTTCGACATAGAAATTTTAGGGGTGCAAAGATAGGAGGATGAACCCGAAAAAAGAAAAAACCCAGTTTTTTTTTCAGGGTATGTAATAATTGTATGGATCAATCAGTAAAATATGGCTGAAATTTGGCCAATCAATGCTTTTCAAGTGTTACTTTATTCATATCCAGGTACAAATTTTGTAATTCATGCACACCTAAAGGAAAATTGAAATGTCTGCGATCTTCCCTCCACCACATTTCAACTGACGAAAAGTCACCCTCTGCCGGGATAACTAACCGAAAAGAATCCTTTTTATATTTGATAGCTCCGTTTGAGGCTTCCTTTGTAAACCCAAGGCTGAGTAATTGATTTTCATCAAGGGAAATAGGATTTATTTCTTCCAAATCATACCAAAATTCCTGGACACCATTGTTTACAAGGGCCTGCTTTTCTTCATTGCTGACTTTAACTACCGTGCCTGCTTTTTGTTGATTATCGTGGTTTATGTAAACTAGATTGCCTGGTTTAAGGTTGCCTGATTTTATCATAGCTTTCTTTTTTTGTTTTCCGAATATAGGCAAAAAGTTGAATAGTTGGTTTGACTGAAGAACACACTGAAATCAAGAATTCACCCTTCCAAACTTATGTCCCCGATTCACAAAATTTTATATAACCCATCCATTTAGGTATAAAGCAAAATCGTCAAAATCAAAGATTTGAGGATGGTTATTCTGAGTTCTGCTTCCTTTTAATATTACTATATGCTTTATTTCAAAAAAATTGGACAAAGAAAAAAACAGGTTACCCAACTCTTAAATCCTTTTGTGCTTTTAAAAAAATAAAGAAGAAGTCATAATAGGGGCATTTTAATTATTCCTTCGACAACCGGGTTAGTTATTCAGCCCAACTCATCACATAATCTTTATTTTCAATGGCAATTGCCTCCTTCGTTAGCATCAAAGGATGAAAAGTATCCACCATAACTGCCAGTTCCTTTGTTTCTTTTGCTCCGATACTTTTCAGCACTGCTCCCGGATGAGGGCCATGTGGTATACCGGCAGGATGCAGGGTGATCATTCCCCGCGTCACGTTTTTCCTGCTCATAAAATCTCCATCCACATAATACAATAATTCATCACTATCAATATTGCTATGATTATAAGGGGCCGGTATAGCCTGCGGATGATAATCAAACAATCGCGGACAAAATGAACATACCACAAAATTATTGGCCTCAAATGTTTGGTGTACCGGGGGCGGCTGATGTACCCGCCCGGTTATAGGCTCAAAATCATGAATAGAAAATGCAAAAGGATAACAACATCCGTCCCACCCAACTATATCAAAAGGATGTGTGCCATAATGGAGACCATATAATATTCCTTTCTTTTTTGCTTTGATCAGGAAATCACCTTTTTCGTCGAAGGAAGGCAGGTTCATCGGCGGACGAATATCCCTTTCGCAATAGGGTGAGTGCTCCAATAATTGTCCATACTTACTTGTATATTTTTTGGGATAACGAATGGGACTGAAAGATTCCACTATAAAAAGCCGGTTATTGCTATCAGCAAACTCTACCTGGTAGATGGTGCCCCGTGGTATCACCAGGTAATCGCCATAATCAAAAGGCAATTCACCATACATTGTTCTTAAAATGCCTTTCCCCTCATGCACAAAAATCATTTCGTCAGCATCTGTGTTCTTATAAAAATAATTTCGCATACTCTCCTGCGGCGCAGCTAATACAATATGACAGTCGTTGTTTACAAGTACAGCTTTCCGGCTTTGAAGAAAATCTTTCTCCGGCTGCACCTTAAAGCCTTCAAAACTCCGGTGCTGCAGCATCTTCTCTTCCGCAATAGCCGGAGATACATCAACCTGGGGCTCTGTTTTTATGATCTGCGTAGGAGGATGGTAATGATACAGCAAAGAATAATCGTTGGAGAAGCCTTCTGTTGAAAATAGTTGTTCAGAATATAACCCTCCATCCGCTTTTCGAAATTGTGTATGACGTTTATGAGGAATATTTCCAAGCTTATGATAGTGCGGCATAAAAATTTATGATTTACTGTTTTATTTAATGCTTCTAAGGAAATTAATAAATGTGGCCCCGGTAAAATTGCCCGGGGGTCAGCCCGGGAAAAGATTTACTTACTTTCTTGCGAAAGCGCAAGGGTTGCCAGCAGGAAAATATATTTCCATTTTCTTTTATCGATCCCATAAGTAAAATTTCTGGAAAGACACATAGCCAAATTTACAATTAAATTCGCCGGGCAATGACTACAATTGGGTTAATATCGGATACGCATAGTTACCTTGACGAACAAGTTTTTAGACACTTCGATCATTGTGATGAGATTTGGCATGGGGGTGATTTCGGAAATCTGCAACTGGCCGAACGATTAGCGGTGTTTAAACCTTTGAGAGCTGTTTATGGCAATATTGACGACCGGAAAATCCAGGAAATTCATCCTGAAAATCTGATGTTCTTATGTGAGGAAGTGAAGGTTCTAATGACTCATATAGGAGGATATCCTCCCAAATACAACAGCAGGATTATGCCTTTACTTAAACAATATAAACCTCAACTATTTATTTCAGGGCATTCTCATATCTTAAAATTGATGTATGATGAAAACATACAATGCCTGCATATGAATCCCGGCGCAGCGGGAAAGCAGGGATGGCATAAGGTAAGAACCCTGATCACTTTTGTAATTGATGGAAAAGATATGAAGGATTGCAAGGTTATAGAGTTAGGGAAAAGATAACCGTTCATCAAAAATTATTTCTATTAGGCAGATTACAGTCCTAACTTTTAGAAAAAATAAACATGAAAAAAATATTTTGCTTGCTACTACTTGCTTTCTGCTTTTATATTTCACCTGCACAAAACGGTACGGAAGAGGCGGGAGTAAAAGCCTGTCTTGAAAATTATATGAGTGGAAATGGCAACAGGATGGAAAAAGCATTTCATCCTTCGGCTACCATGAAATATATTGACGCATCCAGCAACGACTTTAAGGATATTCCTATTGCCGATTTTATAGCCAGGGTAAAAGCTAATACAAATACGCAGGAGCGTAAGATCGATATCGTTAGTATGAATGTGGAAGGAAATGCAGCCAGTGCAAAAATAAAAATCGACACAGAAAAAGCCATTCTTTTCGATTACATGAACATGCTGAAGGTAGACGGAGAATGGAAGATCGTCAGCAAGATATTTTCAAGAATAACCAAGTAAATATTAAGTGCAGGCAGTATAACCCCTAAAAGGTGTTTCAATATTTAAGTTTGCTTACATACCCGGGAACCAGGGCCTGCTGATCTCTGCCCTGAATGGCCAGGGCACGGATATCATGATCATCATCAAAGCGATGACAAAAAACCAAAAAGCCCTTTTATATTTTACCAGGTCGGGCAATGGCTTTCTTGCCAATCCGTATCCCAGGGTAATCATAACAATAGCAACGATCATAAAGGTTGGGTGCTCCACCCAAAAAAAACGAAAGACCTTATTTTTCATTACTGTTTCGCCTTCGGGCAAATCCACTTTTAATATGCCAAAGCGACCCCAAAACCACTGGTACAAACCCAGCACCAACGTAATATGCGAAGCGATCATTGTAAATAGCCATACTTTCCTATCGGCTTTTGAAAAAACTTTCTTGTGCCGCCAGCCAGCATAAGCTTTGTAAATAGAAAGTAGCAGTAACAATAAGATGACCCAGCGAAGCAGATTATGCAAATGAAGTAAACCTATATCCATAAACTGGTTGATTAAAGTTGAATTTAGGAGGCTCTAAGTTAGAGGATTCAGTGCAATCATTTACCGGTCTAAAAACTTACTCGATCCAATCGGCGATAAATATATTGGTATCCCGGGTACCTGCGTTATTCCTGTTGCTGCTGAATATTATTTTCTTCCCATCGGGTGAAAACATGGGAAACGCATCAAACCCATTATCACGGCTCACTTTATTCAAACCTGACCCGTCCTCATTAATGGTATACAAATTGAATGGAAATCCTCTTTTGTATTCATGGTTAGATGCAAATATGATCCGCTTGCTGTCGGGCATAAATGTAGGTGCCCAGTTGGCCTGACCAAAATGAGTAACCTGCTTAACATTCAACCCATCAGCGTTGGCAACAAACACTTCCATATTGGTAGGGGCCACAATATGTACGGCTAGCAACTCTTTATATTCCTTTATCTCCGATTCCGTCCTGGGCCTGGATGCCCTCCAGATTATTTTTTTTCCATCGGGACTAAACCAGGCGCCGCCATCATAACCCAATGTATTGGTTATTCTTCTTTCTTTACCGGTTTCCAGGTCCATAATATACAGATCAATATCGCCGTCCTTATCACTGGTATAGATCATTTTTTTACCGTCGGGGCTCAGGGTAGGCTCCGCGTCATAACCTTTTGAATGGGTAAGCTGTTTTACAATCTTGCCTTCCAGGTCAGCCATAAAAATATCATAGCTATCGTATAAGGGCCATACATATTTATTTCCATAATTCTTTCTGTCGGGTACAGGAGGGCAATCATCGCTGCCGAGGTGTGTGGACGCATATATAATATGCTTTCCGTCTTTTGTAAAATAAGGACAGGTTGTTCTCCCCTTTCCATTACTCAGCATTTTATATTTAAACGCTTCGCCGGGCTGCGGAACTTTCCCTATAAAAATCTGGTCGCAATTAATGCCATCAGCTGCGTTCGTTCGCTGGAAAATAATTTGCTTTCCATCAAAACTCCAATAGGCTTCCGCATTATCGCCACCAAATGTTAGTTGCTGAATATTCCTGAAATGATTTTCATCCGGGTAAAGAATGGTGTCCTTAGCTTCGGTATTGAAATATGGCCCACCCGGAGGAATATAAGATCTGAAAGAATAAAAAATTAAAAGGAATGATAAAATTATCAACGCTGAAACAAGTTTTCTCATATTATCCCGTTTTTCATGATCTGTAAAATTATTTATAGCAAACCTATAATTTGTCAGCAAATTGTAATTAGCCCGAATCAAATCCTTTAGTTTTGAAAATTGAAAACCCAATATCATCTCAAAAAATCAACCGAATAGGAAGTTGAAAGGGTTGAAGTACCATCACCTCTTCATGTTTACCCTATTAAAAAATCCAGCATAAAATGATCAGATATTTTTTTATTTTTTTTATTTTCCTTTCCTGCGCCTGTAACAATGATTCCGTTTCTTCACCCTTTGACGAAATATTACATCAACCTCCCTTTGATTTGGTAACGGATAGCATCAGGAAACAACCGAATCGGGATGATCTATATTTTCGAAGAGCTGTATTACTTAATAAAAATAATTTTCCCGAACCTGCTTTAGCGGATTTCGCCAAAGCCTGGTCGCTGGAAAAAGAAGAAAGTTATGCCGCTGGTGTCAGCAATATCCTTTTAGAAAAAAATCCAGACACCGCGGTTATCTTTTTAAAAAAAGCTATTATCGAATTACCTAACAGCATTTTTTTACCCCTCAGCCTTGCCCGATCCTACGATGCCTTAGGTAAAACGGATGAAGCCCTGGCGGTTTGCGATCAGTTGCTCGGAAAAGAACCAGGACAGGTCAACACATTATTACTAAAAGCTGATTTGCTGGAGAAAAAAGGAAACACAGCAGGCATGATTTCTTCACTGGAGAATGCTTACAAGCAGGTGCCCCAAAACCGGGAGATCAGCACCAGGCTCGCCTACCAGTTTGCCGAGCATAGAGACCCAAAAGCATTGATAATTGCAGATTCATTAATCAAAAAAGATTCTGCCAATATTTTTCCTGAACCTTTGTATGTAAAAGCCATGTATTATTCCAATACCGGGGAAAAAGCAAAAGCCATTCAGTGGTTTGATGCAACACTCAAAAGGGATCATCGCTTCCTCAATGCATATATAGAAAAAGGAAAAATCTTGCTGGATTTAAAAAAGATTCCCGAAGCCATGAAAACATTCCAACTGGCCAATACGATTACTCCCTCCTTTCCTGATGCCTGGTATTGGATCGGTCGCTGCCAGGAAATAATGGGCGATAAAAAAGAAGCTAAAGAAAATTATGAAAAAGCTTTTGAGTTAGATAATACGTTTATGGAAGCTAAAGAAGCCGCAGAGAAAATAGTGATTTAACGGAAAGTTTTGCCATCTTTAAAAGCCTATCGCCAGACAGCAAGTATATAATTGTAATTTTCATTTTTGAAATTTTACCTATATGCACAGAATGTTTTTATTTTTTTTTTTTCTTGACAAAAAAAGAAACAAAAAAGTCAAGTAAAAAGAACGCTCCGCCTTTTTTACTTCCCAGCACACTGAGAAGTATTCTAAATGTTACATGTTTATAGGAATGGTAGTAATAAATAAAGACTCTGCTGCGTGTTATCAGCTCACACGGGAGGCACTGCTTTTTCGCTTGCCTATGTTATAGGAGTAGTATTTTATAAAAGGCAAAAAAGAGGTGCTGGAATTATGTTTAAATGGGCAGAAGGGTCAGCCCATTTTTTAAAAATGTGAATATTCGGAAACCCCAAATCAACTAAGCAACTTCCCGTATCTTGCGGCCCGAAAATATGATCTTGTAATTGCAATTCTAAAGTAATATATGCCCATTGTAGCCCCTTCCCTGCTTGCATCCAACTTTTTCAAAATGGAAGAAGAGTGCAAAATGCTGAATGAAAGTGAAGCGGATTGGTATCACCTGGATGTGATGGATGGACGCTTTGTCCCCAATATCAGCTTTGGGCCCATGATCATTGAGTTTTTCCGGAAGGCCACTAAAAAAATTTGTGATGTTCACCTGATGATAATGGAGCCGGGGAATTATGCCGAACAATTTAAAAATGCCGGGGCCGACCATCTCATCGTTCATATGGAAGCCTGTCCCCATCTGCACAGGAATCTACAGCAAATAAAATCATTGGGTATGAAAACAGGTGTGGCCATCAACCCGCATACGCCTGTATCGCTGTTAAGTGATATTTTACCTGATACCGACATTGTTTGTATGATGAGTGTAAATCCTGGTTTTGGCGGACAGGAATTTATTCCACTTACTCTCGATAAAATAAAACAGCTTCGTCAAATGATCGATGAAAAGGGAACAAAAACCCTGATAGAAATCGATGGAGGAGTAACAGTTGAAAATGCTTCAACTATTGTATCGGCAGGTGCTGATGTTTTAGTAGCCGGTAATACCATCTTCAAATCTGATGACCCGAAGGCTACCATTCATACCTTGAAAAATATGAAGTGATAATCTATGCCTCCTATTTCTTATTGATATACTCTTACATAATCAACTTCCATTTCAGCACTGCTGAATGCAGGATCTACAGGCCCACCAAAGTTGCCTCCCATGGCCACATTTAAGATCACAAAGAAATTTTGATTAAAGGGCAAACCGGGCAAATTGGAAAAAGTGTAAAATAACATATCATCCACAGTGAATTTAATGGATGATTCGGTCCATTCTGCTGCATATTTATGAAATTCTGTTGAAGCATTAGCAATGGTCATTGTGCTGCCATCTCCATTGGCACCGGAATGGCCGGGATGATGAAGCGTAGCATAAATTTTATTCAGTTCCCGTCCTAGATGTTCCATAATATCTATTTCACCGCAGGCCGGCCAGCTCACTGTATTGATATTATTACCGAGCATCCAAAACGCAGCCCAGGTACCAACGCCAGCCGGTAACTTGATCCTCGATTCTATTTTACCATACTTAAATGAAAACTTATCCTTCGTCAATAACCTGGCAGAAGTATAGGCACTTCCATTATAACTTTCTGCTTTTGCAATGATCTTTAATGTGCCGTTAGAGACGATCGCATTATCAGTCCGGTTGGTATAATGTTGTAGCTCCGAATTACCCCAGCCACCGGCGCCAAGGTCATATCCCCATTTGGATGGGTCGGGAGCACCTGGTTTATCAAACTCCTCAAACCATATCAATGCCTTAACCACTTTTACGGTTACCTGGGCAGAACCAGTGATAGTTTGCCCTGAAGTACTTTTGGCGATCACATTTACGGTATATGTTCCAGAGGCCGGATACTTGTAAGTTATTACTCCAAATGTCACTATCTGGTTTACACCATTTCCAAAATCAAAAAAATAGGAGATCGCATTGGTTGCTGTAGCTGTAAAAGCTACATTGCCGCTGCTGTCGTTACTGACACTGGCATTAATTACAAGATTAGTGGGAGGAATATTACTATCACCAGCTTTATTTTTTTTTGTGCAGGCCGCCATACCTGCCAGCATGATCATAAACCAAAAATTTTTTTTCATCAGGTAGCTCATTCGTTTTATTAATAATGACCAAACATCTTTACCCGCTTGCTTCATCTTTGTAGCGGGAAAATATGCTATCTTTTTTTTAAGTGCCTGACCGGCCTCCGAAGATAAGGATTCATTTCCTGAAACAGTCTCCACATTAAAACGAAGTTCCTATATAAATATTTTAAGTTTCCGGGAAACCTGGAGCGGTTCTAAGACATTATATCTATAATAATTTGAAGCAGCAGAATTTCACCGGCATCAAACTATTCGTATCTTGTCGCCCATTCTCTTATGAAAATACAAGGGCGCCAAATAATTCTGCTTATTACCTGCTTGTTGTTAACCGGCATTTCTTTTTCTCAAAAAAAATCCGCTTACATTTCCGGGAGAGTGATTGATGAAAATGAAAACCCGTTACAAAATGTATCCATTGTTATTTTAGGCAGGCAATTAGGTATCGCCACTAATGATACCGGCTATTTTCGGTTAAAAGTGCCCGCCGAAAAAGCATTTGCGCTTGTATTTAGCTATACGGGTTATGGTGAAGAACAAAAAAATTTCCTGTTGAATGAAGAGGAAGAAGAGGTCATCAGCATCCGGTTAGAAAGAAGTGCAAATGTATTGCAGGAAGTAATTGTGAGCGATCAACGTGACCGCACAGAAGCGGGGTTAATTCGACCCAATCCCAAAACCATTATCAACCTGCCTTCCGTTACTACCGGTGTGGAAAGCCTGATAAAAATTTTTGTTGGCTCCAATAATGAACTGACCTCGCAATATTCCGTTCGTGGAGGCAGCTATGATGAGAACCTGATTTACGTAAACGACTTTGAGATCTTTCGCCCCTACTTGGTAAGAAACGGACAGCAGGAAGGACTGAGTTTTATCAATCCTGAAATGGTACGCAATATTAATTTCTACAACGGCGGTTTCCAGGCCAGGTATGGTGATAAGATGAGCAGCGTACTGGATATTCAATACAAAAAACCAAAACGCTTTGGCGGTTCAGCCTATGTGGGTATACTGGAGCAGGGATTACATATTGAAGGCTTATCCCGAAATAATAAATTCAGCTATTTATTTGGAGTAAGAAACCGGAGCAATAAAAATTTATTAAGCCGCCAGGAAACAGAGGGCAACTATGTACCTTCCTCTTCTGACCTGCAGGCCTTATTTAATTATCAGCTGACCAACCGGTCAACGCTTGAATTGTTCGGCAATATTTCTCAAACAAAATTTTCGCTGCAACCGGCATTTAGTCAATTAACAACTTCTGTCTTCTCTCCTTTCTTTACGGCCAACCTGGGCATTGATATATTTTTTGAAGGAAATGAAAAGGATGAATATGTTACCAATATGCTCGGGCTTTCGCTCACCAACCAGCTAAGCAGGAAATTAAAAATAAAATGGATGGCTTCGCGGTTTGAAAATGATGAAAGAGAAAATGTAGATATCACGGGGGCCTATTTATTTGGTGAACGGGATTTTGATAAAAGTAAACCCACATTTGGTTTGATCGTGAGTCCGCTGGGTGCCGGTGTGTTCCAGAATTTTGCCAGGAACCAATTGAATATTGAGAACTGGAATTTTTCTCATAGAGGAAATTATGAAATGGGCAAACAAGCGTTGCAATGGGGTGTGAGCTATGATAAAACAAAGATCAACGACAAACTGAATGAATGGGAGTTCCAGGATTCAGCCGGTTATTCTTTGCCCTATCAACCTGATATCTTACGCCTGAGTAAAGTGCTGAAATCAAAAGCGGATTTAGACATCAATAAATTTTCCGGTTTCCTGCAGGACAATATCCGCTTTGGAGATTCCCTCAATACATATACGCTTTCTGCAGGTGTACGTTTTAATTATAATTCTTTGAATGAAGAATTCTTGATTTCGCCGCGGATCGGTGCCAGCTGGAAACCCAACTGGAAAAGAGATTTTGTATTTCGGGTGGCGGCAGGAGCTTACCATCAGCCACCTTTCTATCGGGAACTAAGACGTTATGATGGAACGGTGAATACCCAATTAAAAGCACAAAAAAGCTGGCAGGCGGTGGCGGGATTTGATTTTAATTTCACCGGCTATGGAAGGCCCATGCGCTGGACCACGGAAGCTTATTATAAAAATATTAGCGATGTAGTTCCTTATGATATTGACAATGTCCGCGTCCGTTATTTTGGCGAGAACAATGCCAAAGCCTATGCAGCCGGTATTGAAATGCGGCTCTATGGTGAGCTGGTAAAAGATGCCGAAAGCTGGATCAGCATCGGGCTCATGAATACTAAAGAAGATATTAAAGGTGATACCTATAAAAATTATACACTTAATGATCTGAATGAACCCACAGACAGTGTAACATTAAATAAAGGTTGGGTACGCCGCCCCACCGACCGCCGCATTACATTTGGTATGTACTTCCAGGATTACCTGGCTACCAACAAGAATTTAAAAATGAATTTGAATCTTTTGTATGGCAGCAATCTTCCTTATAATATTCCCAACAATGTAAAGTACCGCAACGGGCTGGAGATACCTGCCTATATAAGAGTGGATATTGGTTTCAGCGCTTTGTTGCTCGACAGTGACCGAAGCAAGCGCCGCAGCCATAGTCCTTTTTTGGGTTTTGATAATATCTGGGCCAGCCTCGAAGTATTTAACCTGATCGACCGCGACAATACCATCTCCTTTTTATTGATCAAAGATTTTTCCAACACCACGTATACGCTGCCGCAACGGTTAACACCAAGGTTGTTGAATTTTAAGATTGTGGGGAGGTGGTAAAAATAAACGAAAAATAAAATGAGTTCCTTCATCGTATATTTATTGGCGGTGACATGCTCTCTGTACGGATTGAGGAGTTTAATAGCTGGTATAAGGAATGAAAATAAAAGTTATTGGGTAAGCATTGGATGGGATGACACTAAAAAGCTATTAAAGGACAAATACATTAAGGTCAACAATATTTTGTGGGGTGGAATTCTTCTTGGTGTTGGGATCGCAATCCTCCTCTGGTATTAATTCAAAAGTTCGTAAGCGGTCCCGACGGGGTTTCCGCGAATGGCTTCCTGCTTAGCAGCAATCCCGGCGTACAGAAATATTCGTACATTCAAATATGGCAATAAGGTGAAAACATGATGACAGCACAACTATATACTTCTGTACTTTCTCCTGCTATAACTGGCTTCCGATTTAGTGGTCCCGACAGGGTTTGCCGCGAATGGCTTCCTGCTTAGCAGCAACCCCGGCGTACAGGAATTTTCTTACATTCAAATATGGCAATAAGGTGGAAACATGATGACAGCACAACTATGTACTTCTGTACTTTCATCTGCTATAACTGGATTCCATTTTAGAAAAATTGGTCCCGACGGGGTTTGCCGGGAATGGCTTCCTGCTTAGCAGCAACCCCGGCGTACAGGAATTTTCTTACATTCAAATATGGCAATAAGGTGAAAACATGATGACAGCACAACTATGTACTTCTGTACTTTCACCTGCTATAACTGGCTTCCATTAATAGAAAAATTGGTCCCGATGGGGTTTGCCGTGAATGGGCGTGTGCTTATGAGCAACCCCGGCGTATAGGAAACTTAGTACTTTCAAACATGGCAATAGGGTGGAAAAATGATGACCATACAACTATGTACTACTGTACTTTCACCTGCTATAACTGGCTTCCATTAATAGAAAAATTGGTCCCGACGGGGTTTGCCGTGAAAGGGCATGTGCTTATGAGCAACCCCGGCGTATGGGAATCTTCGTACATTCAAACATGGCAATAAGGTGGAAACATGATGACAGCACAACTATGTACTTCTGTACTTTCACCTGCTATAACTGGCTTCCATTAATAGAAAAAATAAACGGGTATGATATGGTGTATAAATGGTT
>JBGTNK010000154.1:0-6176 GCA_041743125.1 Chitinophagaceae bacterium | reverse complement strand
CTGAAGCGACCCGGTTCCCCTCACTAATTCAATACGGGCGATACTTTCCAACGGCATACTGTAATGACTGGCAGGATAACCATACATATCAGAATTGGTAATGATGCCATCCTTACGATTATTAAATTCCCAGCCCCTGTGAGGGTCAAGTCCTCTTGATGCAATATTGATCTGGTTACCGGCGCCATCCATATCATATACAAATACACCCGGAATTTTAGCAAAAAGCTGGCGACCTGTTTTATTCGTAATGTCCGCAGGTATTTGCGCAAGATCTATGATCTCTGTTTTTTTACCAGAGAAAATATATGTGCCCTGTACAGGTGGTAGAGGCCTGACAATATTTTGATTGAGGTATGAAATAATAACAACACTATCCAGGTAATGGGAATTTTTTATTGTATCCTGCTGAGAATTAGCAAAGGCATGGATAAGTAGTAAAAGCAATATTATATTTATCGTTTTCATATTTTTTATAGAATTTCGTGAAAAAAAGAAAAAGAAAGAAGGCGTCTGTAAGGAATTACAACGCCGTAAATGCTTTTATTAAAAACTTTTTTGTTATTATAAATCTTTTAAATAATCACAACCGGAATGAAATACCTGCATTGATAAGATAGTCGGCAAAAGCCGCATCCCCGTGTACTTTAGTACCGGTTTTTGCAGTTCTTAATTTATCGGAGTAGCTCTGTGTTCGATTGCGCTGAATTGCTATGGGAACCGATACATAATAATTCAATTTTTTGGTAGTATAACTAATAACGGGTTCCGCTGAAACAACATAACCAGGTCTTCTGAATCCTCTATCTCCCCCAACCAGGTCGCTGGCGGGAATGCCTTCTAAACGAATGCCAGCTGAATAGTTGAAATGTCCCGTCATGAAATTCATTCCCATTCTTGCCATATATTGATCCGGGACACTCATGGTGCTAGTAAAATACTGGACGGCCGTTGCGCTGGGTGCTCCTCCCCTGGAGGTTGAAACGCCATTTTGTTCCCGGGGATTAACCAGGTAATATAAATTACCGAAAAAACTAAATTGATGATTGATACTATAAAAGCCGCTCATCTCTATAGTAAATCCTGTTCCTCCATCCCCTAACTGAATAGACTGATCAACCGGACCCACAACTATAGTGCTGTCGTTTTTATAGAAATAGTCATCATACCTGTAATTTCCTGTTGGAAGTTTAATGCCCAGGCCCGCTTGCATATTTCCCTTATGTGATTTAGCAGGATCCAATAACCAGCGATAGGCAGAAAGGCGCATATCACCCAGTCCAAAAGAACGGGTGGTATGCCTGGCAGAAGGGCCGGCGTTATTTCCACCATGCTCATACAGAGAAGACCGGGTGTTGGAAATTACAGGTACTGTCATGGCTACAGACCAGCGATTATCAAGAAAGCGGGTAGCCGTAATATCCATGGAATAAGAATAGTTGATCACCTCCGTCTTATTTTTTTCCCTCTCTTTTTGTTCTTCCCTGCCAACAAAGTGTTTGTAAGATCTGAAATACCGGTTATTCAAATTCAATTGCCATCCCTTTGCATCACCTGGTTTGCCGAGGCTGCAGCTATTCCCGTTGCTGCGTATGGCTACGCAGCCTTGTGCATTTGATTGTTGTTGCACAAAAATAAAAATGATAAAAGATGCTATATATATGCGTTTCATAAAAGTTATTTGGTTGTGATTAGATTTTCTTTTTTTAGCTTCAGTCGCTGAACGATGTATTCGCCCAATTTGGTTCCAGCTATATTTCCCTCGTCATTATCAAAGCGATAGTGGATACCCCCGTACAATCGGGACAATGCCGCTTCTTTTGCCGCTTCCCGAAAGGAGTTGATCCTTCGGCTTTCAATACCAAATTCCAGCAGGGAAGTGTCAATAAATGAAAGCTTATCACCAAACCAATAGCTCATCACTTCTGCAGCTGCTGCTGAATTGGTAGCATGAGCACTAGTATAAGAAGGGAAAGGTGGTGTTTGAATATGAGGTCGCCAGTCTTCACCCAAATATTTATTGATAGCTGTTTCAGGCCGAACCAGATTACTCCGGAATTTTTCGTCCCAACTACTGATGAATGCATCAAATAAAGTGATAGCGGTTTCAGTATATGCAGCAATGGTAGTAGGGAAATCCGTTTTTGCTTCCTTAGCAGCAATGCCAACTATATTCATCCAATGTCCAGGAGGTGAAAACTTTTTAGTAGCAAACATCACATGCCCGCTAACATTCAACTTGAAAGGATTATCATCCCAAAAATCAGCGATATGTTTTTGCTCATCCGTTAAATTTTCTCCTATATTCTTGACCTCTATCAGGGCTTTATAATATTTACTGTTTTTATTTTTTATATCAAATGCTGGGGGACGAGCCGGTTTAAATTGTGAGCAGGAATCCAGGGTTAGGCACCTGATTGAATTCCACTTGGGTTCCACCGCCTGTGCGTACATGGGAGGAGTAGGCACCCATCTCCCTTCTTCATCACGCACCGTATATTTTTCAGCACTCCTGGTCTGTGCATAATTGTCATCCTTGCTCCATTTTAATACAATGGCAACAATAGTATCGGAGAAGGCAATGGTGTTTTTTAATATGGAGGAGGTCATCCCTGCTTCCCGGGCCTTTGTCATTAATTCATCATAATAATTCATCATACTTCCTTCCGGAAATGTAACGGCATTACCCACTTTGGTAAATGAAAATAAAGCTGCCAATGAAAAGTCAATTTCTTTTCCTGCCTCTGGTTTTGGCATGGCTGGTAAATGTTTGATCTGACCAGACAGCGTTTGAAACTGATCATTGCCTGCCACCATCGTTTCGTACGCCGCTATATTTGCGTAAGCATAATTTCTACTGGCAATCATGGGAGGAAAATTATTTTCCAACACCACATCATTTAATTTTTTTACAGTTTTACAATATAAGATCGGGTCGTTTGTAAATTTCTTGTAATCACCTGCTTTTTCAGAACACGAAGACAAAAGAATAAAGCCCGCAAAGGCAGTAACAATAATATTTTTCACGATAATAATTTAAATGTGTAAAATTTTCTTTCCCTTCATTATGGAAAAAAATAACTCTCAAGCTGGAAAATCTGTAGAAAGATATTCGGGTGGCTGACCGGGTGATGATAAACAAATGTTTTGTAAAGATGAAGAGCTGTTAAGAAACGCTTTATTCATCAGGTACATAAAAATATCAATTGTAAAGTCAGTTTCGCGGCCATCATATTCACTCCAGAAGTTTTTGGCGAAATTGTTTGAGTTATTTTGCTTTTTATCCTGCTGGTTATCCTCTAATCCGTTTGCCCTTTTAAAATAATCATTTCCAGCAGTCTTAATTTTCTCTTTTGCATTATTCGAAATGCATTTTAAAACCAGGAAGCCGTTTTCAATTTTTCGTTTTACGTAAGTATAAGATTTACCATCAACTTTTATTTCACCATAATGGCGTTCAAAGCCTGACTCTTCTTTCTGGTAAGGAATATTGAGGGCAATTTTCACCTCAATTAATTGCGATTCATCATAATCATTATTGTCCAGTTGTAATTCCAGTTGCTGGTCTGCATCCCTGGTCATTACTTCCATCAGGATACGGTAACCGTACCAATTGAAGAAAAGGATAGCAATTAATAATATGGCAGAAGTTTTTTTCAAGTCAATCCCTGGTTTCGCAATTTAAGGCAATTTCTTAAAACAAAAAGCTGCACCCGCCTCCTTTCCGCATTATTAGAACAATTGTTTAGTTAATCCTTTTATGAAATGATTTTGTTTTGGAAGCCTACTGAATTTACTTTACCACAAAAGTTTTTTTATCAGGACCTATTCCGGTAAGTGTCAGGGATTTCCAACCAGGAGGCAATACGGATTTAATCTGGGTAATTCCTTTGGGTGTTATCTCCAGGCCACCAAATCCCATCAGTACACTTTGTAAAACACCTCCGGCGCCAGTGGCAAAATAAGGGTTAGTGCCACCCTTTGTTTCTGCAATTACCCGGAATGGCGGATTCAAATTGGGTAAATAAGCATCCTGAAACCAATGCCATGACTTCTCCCGGTTCCCCAATCTTGCATATAATAAAGTAAAGATAGCCTGCGTCATTGCCGGCGTACCTTCATTGGGTACCCGTGATTCATAATATTCAAGATCTTTTTTTATTTGTGCCGCCTCTGCAATTTGTTTCAACGGATAGCCCAGCAGGTTTACATCGGCTTGTTTTATTCCTTCGCCATTATAAGTAGCATGTTCACGGGTAACGCCATCCTGCATTTTCAGAATAGGGATATTGGTAGCCACTTTTATCCAATCAGGATCTGGCACCAGGCCTAAAATTTTTGCGGCATCGGTAGCAAATTGAAGATTAGCTTTTGCAACAGCATTAGTAAAGGCATTATTATCTACATTTTCAGCCCATTCATCCGCAGCCACCACATTTTTAATATCGTATCTGCCTTCTCCGTTTCTTTCTACCCGGCTTGCCCAGAAATCTGCAGTTGCCGAAAGAATAGGCCATCCCTTCTCCCGCAACCAGTTTTTATCCTGCGTTACGCTATAATAATTCCAGGCAGCAAAAGCTACACAACCTGTGATATGATGTTCAAACGGACCACTTAATGCCCATACCGGGGTTTCTTCAACGCCTGTTTCTGCACTTTCCCAGGGAAACATGGCGCCCTTATATCCTTTGCTGAATGCATTTCGCCTGGCTGCTTCTAACCGTTGATAGCGGTATTCCACCATGCTCTTTGCAATTTCGGGATGTAATACTAACACAGCAGGAAACATCCATAAATCTGTATCCCAAAAAACATGTCCGTTGTAACCCAGCCCGCTGAGGCCCATGGGTGATGGAGAAAGGGCTGTGCCTTCCCTGGAAAATGAATACAGGTGATACATCATACTATGAATATCCTGCTGACTTTGCGGATCGCCCTCTACTTGTATATCGCTTTTCCAAAGTGCTTCCCATGCTTTGTTATGAAAATTGATCAGCCTTTCGCGGCCTTCGAGCCTGGCGAAAATAGTGGCCCGCTCTGCCTCATTTAATGGATCATCATGATGCGCTGAAGTAATGGACGAACCAGCTATGGTGTACCGATAGGTTTCACCTGCCTTTATCTTTTTACTGAATTTCATCAGGTGCATATTATTGTCCCACATTTCATGAATCACCCTGGGCTCCTCTCCATGTTTTTCACCAAATAAAAATGTATTACTTGCACACATCAGCAATTTCCCTGTAGGGCTTTTTGCTGATGAAGTCAGCAGGCTGATCACGACATGAGGCCTGTCAATCTCATTATAATAATTTTGCACATCACGTAAAGCATCTGGTGCTTCCATTACGCTGGCACCGGTAATTGTAATATCCTGTTTAGCCGTGATCGCAATATCCATTAAAACGGTATAAGGTAAATGACGAAGTGAATAATAAGTGTATGAAGCTGATGCTTTATCGGCGTAATCAAAGTCTGTTGTGAAACTTGCCTTTTGCATATCGAGCTCCTGTTTCATGTTGCTCACTTCTTTAGTGCCCATTCGCCGGCCATCAACCTCCAGGTACATATTGAGCAGGTTAAAACTTTTCAGAAAATTACTCACCCGTCCACGCCCATAGAGATCATAGGCACCGGCAAGCACCACTTCCTTTACTTTGAAAGGTTCCGGCGATGACACAATGCCGATCATACCATTGGCAACGGTGATGCCATAGTAATTGTTGGGATCAATGGGGGCAGCTTTTATTTTCCAGGGATCCTGGGCATGACTTATAAAACAAATAACTGGTAAGCAACAAACAAGAAGTAATCGGCGCATAAAAAAGTTTATTTTGCAAAATAATTAGTCAGTGAATTTAGTTTTTATTTGCTCAATTTCTGTTACCCGCTTTAAAATCTTATGCTTTTATGAAAAAATGGTTGGTTGTTGCCTGCTCCCTTTTTCTTTTGTTGATAATCAGTATTTATTTTTTTATCCCCGAAAAAATATTTGTAACAAAGTCAATTTTGGCCAATGCCAACCAAACAGGGGTTTACCGATTCTTAAAGGATGACTCCAATTGGCAAAAATGGTGGCCGGAGCCAACTCAAGGAGTAGAGAAATTATTTGAAACCGGTGGGTACCTGTTTAACAAAACCAAACCGCTTTATAACGCTTTTGCTATCACAATAAC
>JBGTNK010000153.1:0-4624 GCA_041743125.1 Chitinophagaceae bacterium | reverse complement strand
GGTGAAGAAGGCTGGAACTGTGGAGTAATGGTAATGTTCCTGTCTAAATAAAGCCGCCTGTCACCATCTTCCCGTACCGGGTTATCATTTATAAATACGGAAGCATTTACGATGCCGAGGTTATTACCATTCGCTTTTATTTCGGCAACAGCCAGGCCATTATCATCAATAATGGGTACCCAATTATTACTATTGCTATTATCAATTGTAGCAGGTGCGTAGGTGATACAGCTATTGGGTACACCACGGGCAGCCAATGCTGGTACTACAGTCAAACTATTTTGGCTGCCAGGGTTTCTTCCATTAGCCCCGGTGAAATCAGATTTTTTAGTATAGATATTGGTAGCCGGATCCCATTCAAAAATGACCCCGAGATTATTACTGCCGCCAGTCGAAGTCATTCCATAAAACTTGCCGTTATTCAGTATAAGGATGCCATTAGGATGGCTACCTGTTGCCGAATCAAAATCATATTTTTTTGTAAACTTATTGTCAACATGATCCCATTCAAAAATAACACCCTTCCCATTACTGCCGCCTGAAGAGGTGACACCATAAAATATTCCCTGGTGAAGTACTAAGCTTCCGGTTGGATTGACCCCATTCAGAATATCAAATTCATGTCTTTTTGTATCGATCTTGGTCAAAATATCAAATTCAAAAATCACCCCGGCATTATTAGAACCTCCAAATACAGTCATTCCATATAGTTTTCCTGCATTTTCTGCCAGCCCACTAACTGTACCTAAACCATTATATCTTCCTATAAGATTTGTGGCCGGATCCCATTCAAAAATTCCAGGGCCTCCATAATGGCTAGCTCCGTATAGCTTTCCTCCGCTTTCAATAAGATCTCCTGAAACGGATGTACCCAAAGAAGTCTTTTGTGTAAATACATTAGTAACAGGGTCCCATTCAAAAATATGACCTTTAAAATTAGGGCCTCCTGCTAAACCATAGGAAGTCATTCCATAGAATTTCTCGTTGTATAATGTCAGTTTCCCTTTTGGATAACGGCTGTTGGCTGTTGTAGGAGTACCGCCGGTAATGCCGTCAAATTCATGTTTTTTGATAAACTTGTTTGAAACAAAATCCCATTCAAAAATGACACCCATCCCGTCAATTCCACCATACTCCGTTATTCCATATAAATGACCCTTATGAAATGTAAAGCTATTGGGCGATTCACCGTTACCAGCATGATTGAAGTCTATTTTTTTTGTATAAATGCCCGTACCTGCCGGATCAAATTCAAAGATAACCCCGGCTCCACTACTGCCCCCGACGACACCGCTACTGCCCCCGGACCTTGTCATACCATATAACTTTCCACCGCTACTAACCATGCTCCCCCATGGATATGCCCCTTTGTAAGAATTATCTTTTTCAGTAGAAATTTGAAAAACATATTTAGTACTGTAAATATTAGTAGCTGGATCAAATTCAAAGAGATAGCCATGGGCTCTACCTTTAGGCCGGTATTCGGCATAGGTCAATCCATAAAGCTTACCATTATTCAATACCGGCTTGCATCGGGGATTTCCTTCGAAATCGTCAAAAGCATATTTCTGAGTGAAAATATTACTGACCGGATCCCATTCAAACAGGCCACCTTCCCCGTTGACTGAATTACCTTTATAGGTTATTCCAAAAAATTTATCGTTAACTAATAAAAGGCTACCATAAGGATTACGGCCAGTACTATGATAAAGATCAAATTTCTTAGTATAAATATTTGAAACTGGATCCCATTCAAAAATAACTCCCAGGCCAACAATACTGTACACCCCACTCCCCCCAGAACTTGTCATTCCAAACATCTTGCCATTGTAAAATGCCAGGTCGCCATAAGGGTTACTGCCATTAGTGCCATCAAAATCATATTTTTTTACAAATGCATTGGCAACCGGGTCCCATTCAAAAATTACCCCCAGGTTATTGGCGCCACCAGAATAAGTCATTCCATAAAACTTACCTCCGTTCAATAACAAGCTGCCATAAGGATTGCTGCCGTTGGTGCTATCAAAGTCATGTTTCTTTGTATAAATATTGGTAGCCGGATCCCATTCAAAAATGACACCGAGGTTTTTACTGCCTCCGGTATTTGTCATTCCATAAAATTTATTTCCCATGAGCACCAGGCTACCATGCGGTTTATCTCCATTCGCATTTTCAAAATCATATTTCTTAGTATAAATATTTGAAACGGGGTCCCATTCAAAAATGACCCCCAGGTTATTGGCGCCACCGGCAGATGTCATGGAATAAAATTTTTCCTTATACTCTGTCAGTTGATTATACATTGGGTTAGCCCCTAAATTGGTTCTGGTAAAGGAGTACATTGACTTTAAATTATTTCCTTCGCCATCAGCCCTGAACACTACACCAATATCATCGGTGCCGCCCTGGGCTGTCATTCCCCAAAGCTGGTAAATACTCTGGGCAAACCCGGTGCCTGAAAAAAGAATAGAAAGAGTAAAAACTAACGTGGGGTAAAAAAATTTCTTCATAACAAATGTTTGGACTATTGATTGAATAATTACATTCTTTCAATGGGGTGCAGGTTCATTTTAAAAGATATTGAATGGCCTTTGAGTATAAAAGGCAGAGGATATAAATCAATTTTATTGAGTTCAATAGGAGTGTGGATGGGAAAAGAAAAGGCCAGTGTTTCACAAACGGATCTGTAGAGCTACAGCGGGGTACCGCGCATTAGTGACAGCATATTGATAAATATTAGTCGCATTTTCCATTTTAAAAGAAACAGAAGCTGCCGCTTTTCTTCTGTTTTTGCCGGCGGCTATGAAAAGAGGGATACTGCCTGCCACAGCGACAAGGCCGCCATAAAAAAGAACGCTTCCCAATGTTTCATTTTTCTTAGCAGGTGGATTGGGATCAAAAATATTAACCAATTCATCTGTAATATCATTCGCAACCACTACAGTTCCAATCGTAGTCATTAAAGCGCCGCCCCCCAGTAATATCCACCCGGCTGTCTTTTGGTTTTTACTTTTTTTCAGGTAATCAGTTGCCGGGGTATGTTTTGTGGTATCGGCTTGTTGGGCAAAGAAAGTTGCAGAAAGGCCCAAAAACAGGAAGAGCAGTATTTGTTTCATGGCTTAAGTGTTTACTGGTTCGTTACCTAAGTTAGAATGAATTCTATATAAGTTACGAATCATAATTAACAGTTAGCTGTTTTGGATTGGTAGTTTATAAAAAAAAGTTGGTGACCAATGCACAAACAAGCAGGGTTGATTAGTTATTTCTAAGCAGGTTATATGTATTTACCTTTCCCCCGGTAGTAACAATTGTTCGTTTAATGATACCAATTTTTTTTGCCCAATATAAAGTGCTTTTGTTGTAGCCTGGGTCATTCATGTCAACTGCCGTGACGGCAACACTTTTAATAACGTCAGTATATGTTTTTGTTTCAATAGTGATTAACGAAACGGGAGGCCCGGTGATGATATTATTATGTAAAGCAGATCCGGCGGAATCTATCTCGTACATTTTAATAATTGCATCGTCAGTTACCAATTCTGCCCGGGCATGGCCATCAAACCATACATTTTGCGATGTGCCAGAAAATTTTGTAAGGGTCAATTTCATATAATTATTAGCATAAGCCGGACTACCAGGGTTAAAAATACCCTGATAGGGTATTGCAGGGGTAGTAACCCATCCAAACCCGCTTTTGGTTACTACTACGGAATCTAAATTGCCACTTGCCGAGTCTTTATACACCAGGTATTTACCAGGAGTTAATTGTACATACTCCAGGCTTGACGGAGAAAAATTGGAAATGATTGGATCTTTCGCATTCGGGGCATCAATATTTTTTTTGCAGCCGGCGGTAATTAGTATTGCTATTACAGTAGCATAAGTAATTGTCTTTTTCATAATAGAAAATTTTCAAGATGCATTTAATGTTGTTTGTATTGTACCGGCAAACGTACTATCGCAATAAGGCGGTTCATAATTGAATTATCCTTTGATGTTTCCCTGATTTGCATTTTTTGCAAAAAAGGCCACCAATCATCACGCAGCAATGTCAAAATACCAATCAAATGAGTTTCTTAAAAGAAACAGAAACGGCACTCTCCATCCACTCCCCGTCATTGCGAACTGCGAGTATAACGAAGCAGGAAGCAAGGAGGGGCAGTAGAGATTTGGAATAAAGAGAAATTCGAATGGGGTGGGTTTTAGGGATGCGCTCAGTTCCGGGAAATAAAATACCGCTCCAGCCTCAGTCGTAAACACACTTCTATAATAGATAGAGCTTTTAAAAATGGAGCCATCATTTTTATGGATGACTCCATTTTCGATTTAGAAAAAAACCGTTGACAATACTACCTTAGCTTATACTTTATTGTTTCACCAGCTTCAGGGTCTTATTATCCAAGCCGCTTTTTACTGTCACTATATAAATACCTGCTGCTATTTTTTCAACTGGCAGGCTCACTTGTATTGAATTAGCGAAGGTTTTTTGCCAGATCACTTTACCCGATATATCTGCCATAGTAACCTCTATATCTTTAGCATCTCCATTGATCTGCAACGATGCATAACCTTTTGCAGGATTGGGATACAATAGCACATCAAATTTTGTAGTTATTTTACTTGT
>JBGTNK010000152.1:0-2147 GCA_041743125.1 Chitinophagaceae bacterium | reverse complement strand
CTCAGTTTGTCAGACATGATGTTAAGGGAGCTGGATAAGGAGGTCAGCTCATCATTCCGGTTATCCTTTACAATGCTGAAATCTCCGGAAGAAATATTTTCGGCCAGCTTCACCATCGACGCTATCCTTTTTGAGATCAGGTTGACTATGTAAATAGCACTGCCTATCCCAACCATTAAGGTAAGCGTTAAAAATATTAATGAAAAGGTATGTGTTGTATCGATAGAGGAAATCAGGAGGCTGCCATGAATATCTCTCCGGCGGTATTCGCTTTTATCAAATAATATAAACTTTTGCGAAATCTCATCATTTAGTTTTCTGCCCACCTGTTTCTTTAGCTTGTTTTCAAAAAGCCGTGTATAAGCACTGCCTGAACCATCCGTGGCAGACAATCTCTTTTTTGAATTAATTAATGAATCCGCATAGTCAATCCATCTTACATGCAGTAAATGAATAGAATCAAGGATAGTTATTTGCCCCGGATTCTTTTCTATCAGTTTCTTTTGTTCATTTATCAGCACCGGAACATTATTGATGCCATTGTAATACGGATCAAGGAATGTAGAATCATCAGTGAGCAAAAAACCCCTGAATGCACTTTGCATTTCGATGATAGTCTTATGGATTCTATTTGAATTTCTGATCACCGCTTCTGATTCTGAAAGAAACTGGGTGTTTTTTTCAACTTTTAAAGACAACAGGTAATTGGTATAAGAATCCGCGATAGACAGCAGGGTAATTATTGAAAAGGCTAATAATATTTGGGTTGATAATTTCATGTGAGCATCCTGGATTAAATGGACCCTGCTGGTGGATATAAAACAAAAATTTATTTACAATCGGAAGCCGGTATTATTATTAATTCAATAAACAAATAAGGCAGGCAAAAATAAGAAAGTTGAGCCAGCGGCAGCACCCATTCACTGCGCCTCCTTTTTAATATTGACAGTTTTCTTTTGAAGGAATTCTCAAATTATAATTTAGCAGATATAATCCAGGCCTGCTCCTGGTAAGGTTTTGTTCTTATCTTTAGTCAGAGACTATTTGCTCATTAATTAGCGGTTTATGTCAAACTGGAAAATAAAACTTTCTCTATACCTTAATTATTTTGTTTTTGCCATACTACTTAACAGCGTAGGCATACTTATTCAAAAGTCGATTAATACATATCATGTTGATGAAATAAAGGCAAGTTCACTGGAGGCTTTTAAGGACCTGTCCATAGCTTTTGTTTCCTTCCTGGTAGGAGCATTTTTGCCCCGGCTGGGTTATAAGAAAGGCATGCTTATTTCACTGGCATTAGTTTTTGTGGGATGTATCGGTATGTATTATGGTAATTCATTTACATCGGTACGGATACTATTTGCCTGTGTAGGAATTTCATTTGCCATTATTAAAGTTTCCGTTTATTCTCTTATTGGCATTATTACTCATTCGGATAAGGAGCATAAAAGTGTACTAAGCTCCATTGAAAGTTTTTTTATGATAGGTATTGCCACCGGGTTTATAATATTCCCTTTGTTTTATAGCGATACGGATCCCGACGCCTGGCTGCGCATTTACCTTTTACTGGCGGGCCTGGTGGCTGTTTCATTTATAATCCTGGCGTTTTCAGATTTTCGATTGAATTATGAAATACCGGGAACAAGCATAAAAAATGATTTTATTGAAATGATAAAATTGATGAGGCGGCCCTTGGTTCTTGTGTTTGCCATAGCTGCTTTTATGTATGTGATGACGGAGCAAGGCATCATGAGCTGGTTGCCCACCTTTAATGAACGGGTGTTACATCTTCCTGAAAAAACAAGTGTATACATGGCCGTCATTCTTATGTTATCTATTGCCCTGGGAAGATATGTTTCGTCTATTCTTGTAAAAAAAATATCCTGGTTTCTGATCCTGGCTGTATGTTTAATTGGGGCAGCATTGATGGTTCTTTTCGCCCTGCCTCAAACTCAAAACCTAACGCCCAAACCTATCAATTCATTAGGCGATGTACCGGTGATTGCTTATGTATTTCCTTTGATCGGTTTTTTCCTGGCGCCCATTTATCCGTTGATCAATTCTTTTGTATTGAGTGCTACAGAAAAAATGTTGCATAGCCCCATGGCTTCCCTGCTGGTATTTTTTTCTGCTATCGGCGGTAC
>JBGTNK010000151.1:0-47168 GCA_041743125.1 Chitinophagaceae bacterium | reverse complement strand
GGCCGCCTGATCCCGGGCTTTATATACAAAAGAAAATATAAACAATACACACTGATAGCTATTGCCAGTTACGTCCTTATTTTATTTATTACCTGGCTCACTTTATTTATTTTGCTGGATCAGTCCAGGTTCAATCTGCGGGGTCATATACTTTTCAATTTCTTTTTCTTTCTTTTTATACTGGCCGGCAGCACAGCCTACCGCATGATAAAAGACAGAACCCGCGCCGACAGGGAAGCCCGTGAAAAAGAAAATGAAGTGCTTAAAACGGAATTATCATTACTTCGTTCGCAGGCCAGTCCTCATTTTATGTTCAACGTATTGAATAATATGGTGGCTTTGGCAAGAAAAAAATCGGATCTGCTCGAACCTTCTTTACTAAAATTTTCTTCCCTGATGCGGTATATGCTTTATGATGCAGATGAAGAAAAGGTAGCGCTGGAAAAAGAAATTGATTACCTGCAGAGTTATATCGACCTGCAGCAACAGCGGTTTGGGAAAAATGTACAGGTGAAAGTGGATCTGAATAAAGCCGATGACCAACTGGAAATTGAGCCGATGTTGCTGATCCCTTTTGTAGAAAATGCATTTAAACATGGAACAGGTATGATAGAAGGAGCCTGTATAACCATAAAATTAAATGCGGAAAAAGATAAATTGTTGTTCACCGTTCAGAATAAATATGATCCATTGTCGGTGGAAGTAAGGGACAAGACCTCCGGCATAGGACTGCCTAATGTAAAACGAAGACTTAATTTATTATATGGTGCAAATCACAGGCTTCAAATTGATCAAAAGGATAATTGGTTTATCGTTTCTCTACAAATAAACTGGAAATAAATGCTGCGCTGTATTACCGTAGACGATGAACCCCTTGCGCTTGAACTGCTGGAAGACAATATCAGCAAGATTCCTTATCTGCAACTGGTAGCTCAATGCAATAATGCCCTGGAGGCAATGAAAGTGCTGAAAGATGAGCAGGTGGATCTTATATTTCTTGATATTCAAATGCCGGGACTTACGGGATTACAATTTATTCAAACGCTTAACAACCGTCCCATGATCATCCTGATCACGGCCTATGAAAAATTTGCATTGGAAGGTTTTAACCTGGATGTAGTGGATTACCTGGTAAAACCCGTGGCCCTCGACCGGTTTGTAAAAGCCTGTAATAAAGCGTATGAATTGCATCAGTTAAAAAACAGGAGTAAAGACAACCGAAATGAAGAACAGCCGGGTTATTTATTCGTAAGCGTAGACTATAGCCAGTTAAAAATTGTTCATGCGGATATAAAATATATTGAAGGCCTGAAAGATTATATAAAAATTTATTTAAAGAGTTCAACCAGGGCGGTCATCACCCGGATGAGCATTAACTCCATGGAAGAGCAATTACCATCCGGCCAGTTTATACGCATTCATAAATCGTATATCGTTTCGATTGCTTTTATTACGGCCATCCGGAAGAACAGTGTATTTATCGATCAAATGGAATTACCGGTCGGGGATACTTACCAGGAGTCTGTAATAAAACTGACGGGTAAATAGCAGGAAAGCTGAAGATAACTTATTAAGCGTTTCAATTAATGAATCTTAAACGGTGAACAATATTTAAAAAAAAGAAAAAACGACAAATGAAAATGAAAAATTTCATGCTAGTAGCTGCTCTTGTATTTTTTACAGGAGCCCTCCGTGCTCAAACAGTTGATGATGTTATTAACAAGCATATAGATGCTATAGGGGGAAAGGAAAAATTAGGCCAGGTGAAGTCACTATATACGGAAAACTCTGTGGAAGTGATGGGCACCCATGCGCCTGTTACGGAATACCTGCTGGAAGGTAAGGGGTATAAAACCGAAACGGATTTTAACGGATCAAAGATCATTCAGTGCATTACAAACCTGGGCGGGTGGATGATAAACCCAATGGCAGGCGGATCGGGTGCCCAGCCAATGCCTGCCAGTCTGTACGAAGCCGGCAAAGGACAAATTTTTATCGGCGGGCCTTTACCTGATTACGCATCCAAAGGATATAAAGCGGAACTGGTCGGTAACGAAAATGGAACTTTCAAAATAAAGTTATTGAACGGAAGTAATGACGCTACGTATTTCATCGACGGATCCACTTATTATTTGACCAAGGCTATTATCCAGGGAGAGATGATGGGGCAAGTTGTGGATGTTACTACCACCTATTCTGATTACCAAAAAACAGATTTTGGTATTGTATTGCCATATTCCAAAACTATTGACCTGGGTGGTTTCTCCCTGGTATCAAAAGTGAGCAAATTAGAAGTGAACAAAGAGCTGGATCCTAAAATTTTTGAAATGCCGAAGTAATAACCGGATACCTTTCATAAAAGATAAACGGGTGCATGGGCACCCGTTTATTTATAAGGATAATAATCAGATATAACCTGCTAGCCAGTTGAACCAGGTGTCCTATTTTTTTGCAGGCAGTTCTGAAGGGTCCACGACCCTGGCTGAATCTCCCCAAACTCTTACCATTCTTCCGGCATCTGCATCAGCCTGCCTGCCTGAAGGTGTAGACCGCTGACCTGTGGTCCAATGATAAATTTTTCTTTGATCAAGTTGTTTAAACGTCAGTAATCTGCCTTTTTTTTCATTATCTGAAGGACGCATGGTGGTATCTGCCTGTACAGGATCATTTTTTTGCGATAGGCCAAAAAAAGGAATAAATAAGAACAGGATAATAATGGCTATGTAATTTTTCATCGTTGTATTCAATTTGTTTATCCTGATATAAGCACAAAAACGTTGCCTTAATAAAATAAGGAAAATCGGGGAAAGGCAAATTCAAAAATATATATCACAGAATGGCGGGTAAGTTTCTCATCCTAATGCCAGTACCCTTTTAACTTTTTAATAATTTTTTAATGGTAATCAGTAAACCTCCCGTCTCCCAAAACAGAGATAAGGGGCATTTTATCAACGAATTATTTCTTTTTGGGACAAGTGGGGTTGTCAATTTCGTATTCGTCGCAACATTTTCCCTACTCGTCTCATTTGCCCTGTATGTGAACCTTTGCAGGAATAGATTTGTGCCTGAAAGCAATTAAAAATATTATTATGAGAAAAATTATATCAATCGCTGCAATTTTTGTTTTGGTGTTTAACCAGGCATTGGCTCAATTTCCCGCCGGGGGAAATGCTGCACAGCAGCCACCTTCTATTGGTCATATTTATGGAAAAATAACAGATACTATCGGAACTTCAGTTGCTGATGCTTCCGTTTTATTGATGCTAACCCGTTTTGATACCGCTACGAAAAAAAGAAAAGAAATTTTGTTGAAGGGCATTACAACAAAAAGCAACGGTGAATTTAGTTTCAGCGAATTGTCCGTAATAGGTCAGTTGAAATTAGTAATATCCTCCACCGGTTTTAAAACGTATGAACAAAACGTTTCTTTTCAAATGAAAATGGACCCGGCTGCAACGCCGAAACCCGGTGCGCAATCTCCTGCTTCTATGGGGGGTATGCCCAACAATTTTGATAAGGATTTGGGGAATATTAAACTACAGGTAGATGCTCAGCAACTGCAAACGGTGGTGGTATCTGCGGGTACGGCAAGTATGAAACTTGACATTGATAAAAAAGTATTTAGTGTAGACAAGAATATAGTCAGCGCAGGTGGAACGGCACTGGATGTAATGAGGAATGTGCCTTCGGTGATGGTGGATATTGACGGAAATGTAAAGTTGAGAAATGCAGCGCCGCAAATTTATATTGAAGGAAGACCAACAACACTTTCATTGGACCAGATACCGGCTGACGCCATTGAAAGCGTGGAAGTAATCACCAATCCATCCGCCAGGTATGATGCTTCAGGTGGTAATGCGGGTATTTTGAATATTATTTTAAAGAAAAATAAAAATAGCGGACACAATGGCAACCTGCGTGCCGGGGTTGATAAAAGAGGAGCTATAAATGGGGGTGGGGATATTAATGTTCGCCAGGGTAGATTGAACTTTACAGCCAGCGCCATGATCAACCAGAATAAATCCCGTACCAGTGGTACAACCGACCGGCTTAATTTTTTCGACAATCCCAATACTTCTATTTTTCAAACCAATAGCAACAGGACCACCGGAGGTTTTATGTTTGGCCGTGTGGGTCTTGATTATTTTGCTTCTAACCGTACTACCTTTTCAATTGCCGGTATAAAAGTACATGGTGAATTCAAACCCAATGAAATAATTAATATCAATACCGACAGTTTGTATAGTGCTGGGAAAACAAGCAATTTCAGTGACCGCCTTTCAACTGGTAAAAGAGAATTTAATGCGCATGGTCTGCAGGTAGGGATGAAGCAACTCTTTCCAAAAGAAGGAGAAGAATTAACAGCCGATATGAATTTCTTTTCCGGGAAAAATGAAGGGAACAGTTTGTATATTACAAACTATTTTGCAGGCAACGGTGATAAAACCGGGAATTACCAGCAGCAATTGATCAGCAGCGGAACTAACCAATTTTTAACTATTCAAACAGACTATGTAAAACCGATCAATAAAATTAAATTGGAAACAGGTTTAAGAGCGCAACTTCGCAAGCTGAGTAATATCAATGATAATTATGTATTGAATCAAAATACCAACCAGTTTGAACTAATTTCCGCTGCCACCAGTAATTATAAAAACAATGATAACGTGTATGCCGCTTATCTTTCATTAAGCAGCAGTATAAAGGATTTTGGTTATAAGCTGGGTTTGCGGGCAGAAAGTTCAGAATATACCGGAATCTTACTGGGTAGCAATGAAAAATTCAGTAACAATTACCCGGTCAGTTTTTTCCCTTCTTTATTCCTTAGTCAGAAATTAAAAGATAAGCAGGAACTCCAGTTCAGTGTTACCCGCCGTGTAAACCGTCCTAATTTTTTCCAGATCATGCCGTTTATTGATTACACAGACAACCTGAACATCACCAAAGGAAATCCCGGCCTTAGACCGGAGTTTACCCAATCATTCGAGATGTCTTATTTAAAAACATTTCCTAAAAGAAATAATATACTGGCTTCAGTTTATTACAAGAAAACTGACGACCTGATCACCCGCTTCCAGGATAAAGATATTCACCCGGTGACTGGCGCCGATGTACTGATCAATACTTTTGTAAATGCCAATTCAAGCCAGGCTTACGGGGCGGAAATAACTTCTGTGAATTACCTTACTAAATGGTGGGATATCAGTACCAATTTAAATGTGTACAATTCCAAAATCAATACGGACAATCTGAAAGGAATATCAGAGAATGGCATGTGGAGCTGGTTCGGAAAGTTCAACAGCAATTTTAAATTACCTGCAAAGTTCACGACTCAATTCACAGCCACATACCAGTCAAAAACGAATTTGCCGGTTAGTACAGGTGGTGGTTTTGGTCCTGGTGGTCCTGTACAGGCACAGAGTTCAGCACAAGGATATAACAAACCCATCTATGGATTTGATATTGCCATTAAGAAAACGTTCCTGGCAAAAGATGCCGCATCGGTCACATTGAGTATAAATGACATTTTCAGAACCCGCATATCAGAGCAGTATTCTTACAGCGAATATTTTGTACAGAATTACAGCCGGCTTCGGGATCCGCAAATGTTTCGCCTCAACTTTGCATATCGTTTCGGGAAAATTGACATGTCTTTATTCAAAAGAAAAAATATGAAACAGGATATGCAGGGGGCAACAGAAGGCATGTAGAAAAAAAAAGCAGAACAAAATCTTTCTTTAAGTGTAGTAGTTATAAGGCCACATTGCGAAAGCAGTGTGGTTTTTTGATTTAATAAAATTCAGCAGGATCTTTTATTCTTTGGGCAGAAATGGATGCAAATATCTTACAGTGAATTTCTCAGGATTAAAGCAAACGGTACTTCTACCTGTGTTCTTTCATTATTTAAAATCATCTGTGCTGCTATTTCTCCCATTTTTTTAAAATCAGTTGAAATAGTGGTAATGCCATCAAGGATAAATTGTTTCCACGGCGTCTCATTGTAGGAGACAATCCCAACATTTTTTCCAACCTTCAATTGGGTTTGTTGAATTTTTCCCAATAACACCACCAGGTCATCCTCCATCAAATTGATAAAAGCTTCACCGTCTTTGATGGTTTCGGCTGATATATCGTGGATGATATGATAGTTAAAAGCATATTGCTGGCAAAAGTTTTTGAAACCAGTTACTATTTCTTCAGGAAAATAGCTATCAGCCGGAAAAATGATCTTAAGCGTTTCATATTTGCTTAATTGCGGCAAGGCTTGCTTCAGGGAAACAAAAATATCATTCTCAAAATTTTCGAACACAGCTCCATACTCTCCTTTTATTCCCGGAACCAGTTTGTCCAGCAAAACCAGGTTTCTCCCATGTAATTCATTGATAATCTCATGAGCTTTTTCGCCACCCTCTACAAAGTGTGGAAGGATTACATAATGGGTGTAGTCCTGCTTCCTGTTTTGTATTATTTTTTTGAACAGAGAAAAATCGTTGTTGTAAATAAAAAAGTCAATCACCGCTTTTTCGCCAAGGGTGGAGGCGAAAGAATCGTAGATGATTTTTTTATGAGCACTGAGCTTATTAAAAAGTAGGAATACTTTGAACGTTTGTTTAAATTCTGAATGGCTTATAAAAAAACCTTTGCCAGGTACAGAACCTACTACGCCCAATTGTTTCAGGTGGCGGTAGGCTTTTTCCGCGGTGTTCCTGCTGATGTCAAGTTCAAAACTCAGATCGTTTATAGACGGAAGGACATAGTCGTTTTTAAGTTTACCTTCTTCTATTGCCTTCAATATAGAATTCGTTAATTGCAGGTATTTCGGTGTAACCGAATATTCATCAAAGCCGATAAACCGGTATATGTTTTCAGTACTCATGAGTAATTGTTTACGGTAGATTTGTCATCCTGCAAATTCATCAGCCCCCGGCCTTAAATTCTGTTAAGCAAACTATTTAAATTATGGCCCGGCAAGAATACGAAATCTTCGGGCAAGAAGACAGTACAGGATGGTTAAAATAGGAGTTATATGTACTTTACCCATATTTTATTTCCAGCGCTACAGCATATTAAAATACTTGCCAAAATGAAAAGATTATTTTTCTATCTTTCAACTTGTACACTTTATATTTTAATTATATACCCGGGGTTTCATGCCTGCTCTGTCATGCAAGTCTGATCTGCTGTTAATAGCTGGCCACAGGCATAAAGAAATAATGTTCGTTCTAAAAATGAATACTTCCTTTGTAAAATTTATTAAGCCAGCTCAATTTTCATGTTGCCTGAAATTAAAATGATTGTATATTCAAAAAAACGATTATCTTTTTTTAAACCATGAATAAAGTATCCATTATCCCCCATTTATCAGGTCGATTTTTTCAGGGAACAGGATAAAGAGGTTTGGATGAAATAATGCAAGCAGAATTCAATTTGCCAAAGTTTAAAAGGAAACAATGAAAAGGTACATATTATTTTGCGCAGGGCTTTTAGGTCTAATCTTGTTTTCTTTCAGGGAAATTTCTAATACGAAATTCAGAAAGCAAATGATTGCAGCAGAAAGTGCTGAATCAGCCGGAGTATTTGATGTAAATGGAGATCAGGTTCCGGATATTGTTTCTGGCAGTTATTGGTATGAGGGCCCCGCATTTTTAATTCGTCATTTATTAGGGCAATCAGAAAGGTATGATGAATATTTTGACGATTTTTCAACTATTCCCCTTGACGTAAACGGAGATGGGAATATGGATTTCATAACCGGAGGATGGTTTGGAAAAATAATGCGCTGGCGTGAAAATCCCGGAAACAACGGTTTGTGGCCCCTGCATGATATAGAAATTACCGGGAATATAGAAACCATTCGTGCATGGGACGTAGATGGAGATGGCCACATAGAGATTGTGCCCAATACTCCGGGGAAGCCATTGATATATTATACCCTGGAAAAGAATAAGAATAACAAAGGAACAGCCAGGTTTATAAAAATAAAGGTGGCAGAAAGCCAGGGTCATGGTTTAGGATTTGGTGATATTAATGGAGATGGACGCGGAGACTTTATCATTGCTGATGGATGGTTAGAAGCTCCGGAAGACAGGAAACGCCAACCCTGGAAACATCACCCTGATTTTAATTTAAGCAGTGATGCCAGTGTACCGGTTATTGTAGCGGATATAAACCAGGATGGATTCAATGATTTGATTGCAGGCCATGGACATTCGTATGGCCTTGATTGGTATGAACAGAAAAGGAATGGCAAGTCAATCACATTTGTTAAGCATGCTATTGATCCTTTCTGTTCCCAATATCATACAATGGAATGGACAGACATAGACAATGACGGGCAAATGGAACTAATTACCGGAAAGCGTTATCGTGCTCATAACGGCAAGGATCCCGGGAGCAACGACCCGCCAGAACTTTGTTATTTTAAATGGAATGGTGAATCATTTACAAAAAATATCATAAGTTATGGTCCGTTTGGGGAAGGTAAGGGTACCGGAATTTATTTTTCTGTGTCAGATTTAGATAATAACGGAAGAAAGGACATAATCGTGGCAGGTAAAGACGGGTTATATGTATTTTTCAATGAAGCCTCTTAAACAGGTTTACCACCATAAATAAAATTTAGTTTTCGTAAATAACATTAATAAATAGAAAATGTGTATGAAAATCTGCTTGCTTCCAACACTTAAGTCAGCCCTGGTATTTTTTGTGTTCATTATATTGATAAGTTCCTGCAGTTCTCCGGATTCAGAGAAAGCATTGGATCCTAAAACAGAAAAATTAAAGCTACCTCCCGGGTTTAACGCAGAGCATTTGTATAGCCCCGGAGAAAACGACCAGGGGTCCTGGGTGGCAATGACATTTGATGATAAAGGCCGGATGATAACTTGTGACCAATATGGATTTCTATATCGTATAACTATACCGGAGGTAGGAGCAGATACATCGAAATCAAAAATAAGCGTTGAGAAATTGGATATAAAAATTCCGGGTGATACATCTAAAATGTCAATAGGGTATGCACATGGATTGCTGTACGCTTTCAATAGTTTGTATGTAATGGTCAACGATGAAGGTGATACCTCGCTAACCCGGAGAAGCGGCTTATACAGGGTGCAGGATACAGACCAGGATGATCAATACGACAAGATCACATTACTTAAATTATTAGATGGTGATGGCGAACATGGTCCGCATACGGCTGTTCTTTCTCCTGATAAAAAATCGCTTTATGTTATTGCCGGCAATTTTACAAAGATCCCGGAAATGAATGATGACCGGTCACCCGGAAAACGGGAGATCGATAATCTCCTGCCTTTGATCAGGGATCCAAATGGGCATGATAATGTGGTTGAAACCCATGGCGGATGGATTGCCCGTACTGATTCTATTGGTTCAGTTTGGGAGCTGATCGCATCCGGATTTCGTAATCCATTTGATCTCACATTTAATGATGCGGGAGATATGTTCACCTATGATTCGGATATGGAATGGGATTTTGGAACTCCCTGGTATCGTCCTACACGTATTTGTCATGTAACAAGCGGTGGCGAGTTTGGATGGCGTCCGGGAACAGATAAATGGTCAGCGTCAAATGCCGATAACCTGCCGCCTGTAATTAACGTGGGCCAGGGTTCACCAACCAGTTTCTTCAATGGACAAAATGCCCGCTTCCCGGAAAAATTCCGAAAATCATTATTTGCTTTCGACTGGAGTTTTGGGATTATCTATTCCATTCAGTTGGAAGCAGAAGGCGCTTCCTATAAAGCCAAAGGAGAAGAATTTGTTTCGGGATCGCCTTTACCATTAACCGACGGGTTGATAGGACCCGATGGAGCACTTTACTTTCTCACCGGTGGCCGAAGGATCACGTCTGATCTTTATCGTGTTTATTATAAAGAGAATAAAGAGAAGGCTGAAGAATTGGCCAAGGTTGAGCTCAGTGAAGAACAAAAAATTCGGAGAAAACTGGAAGATTATCATGGGCAGCCCGATGCAGAAGCTATAGCCTTTGCCTGGCCTTATTTAAAACATCCTGACCGGTTCATACGTTTTGCAGCAAGGATCGCTGTAGAAAATCAGCCGGTAATTCAATGGCAGGAGAGTGCTCTAAATGAAAAGGATCCGGTGACTTTAACCCAGGCCATCATTGCGCTGGCGCGGCAGGGAAATCCTGCATTAAAAACTCGTTCGCTAAACTCGTTGATGACCATTAACTATTCACAACTTTCCGAATCGCAAAAAATAGATTTACTCCGGGCTTTTGAATTAGTGATTTCGAGGATGGGTATGCCGGATGCCAATTTGAAAACGCAGGTTGCAAATTATCTTAATCCAAATTATCCTGCGGGAACGAATGAATTAAACAGAAGCCTGAGTAAAGTGTTGCTTTATCTTGATGCGCCGCAAGCGGTAGAAAAAACCATGACCTTATTGCCAAATGCTACTGATGATCAGTCAATCGAAAATACGATCTCCCAATCTTCTGATCTTATTCTCAGAAACCCGCAATACGGGATGGATATTGCAAGCATGCTTTCAAAAATTCCGCCCCTGCAACAAACTTTTTATGCTACTGCATTAAGCCAGGCAAAAACAGGCTGGACACCAGAATTGCAGGAAAAATATTTTCAATGGTTTTATAATGCTTTTCAATACAAGGGTGGGCACAGCTTTGTTGGTTTTATCGACAAGGCCCGAAAATTGGCACTCTCCAATGTGGCTAAGGATCGGCTAGCCTATTTCAATACCATTTCGGGAGATTCCCTGCTTACCCGGGGTGGTATATATGTAGCTGATGGAGTGCAGCAACCCGAAGGCCCGGGTAGAAGGTGGAAACTGGAAGAAGCGGTAGCAGTTGCTGACAGTGGTATTACAAAAAGAAATTTTGAGAAAGGAAAAGCCATGTTCAATGCCTCGCTTTGCAGTTCCTGCCATACAATGAATGGTGAAGGCGGTGTGTCGGGGCCTGATCTCACACAACTGGGAAGCCGGTTTTCTTATAAGGATATGCTGGAGGCAATCATTGATCCCGGCAAAACCATTTCTGACCAGTATGGAGCTACCGTTTTTTATCTTAAAGAAGGAGGCTCTGTATTAGGCAGGCTGATAAGTCAGGACAATGAAAAATATACTATTTCTCAGAATCCCTTTGCGCCGCAAACAACAAGAGATATACTTAAAAAGGATGTAGTACGTACCCGAATTTCAGAAGTATCACCTATGCTGCCTGGAATGATCAACAGGTTGAATGCGGAAGAACTAAGAGATCTGCTGGCGTATCTAAAATCTGCCGGCAATAAAGAGGATACTATTTTTTCTAAATAAACAAGATCACTTAAAATAGTAACTGAATAAAAATTTTATTATTGAATGCAATTCAAAAGTGATAAACCGCAATTGAACTTTTATTTCGGGTTAGAAAAATAAATGATCTGTGTCTATTGAGAATAGTGAGGAAAGACTAATTCATTACGTCCGTTGAGTCCTTATCTAATCTTGCCATCGCATATGAAAAGTAACGATGAATTAAGTTTATTGCCAGGCTGGAGAAATAAGATTTCCAATGCTGCACAATTAGGTGGTATTGAAACTTCCGTTATTGACAATGGATCAGGAAGAGGTACACGCATTGCGTGGGTTAATACCGGTACCGGTTTGCGATACAAGATTGTTATTGACCGGGCAATGGATATCGCCGATGCATTTTATAACCAGCATAGTCTTACATGGCTTAGCCATTCAGGTATCACCAGTCCCCAACCATTCTCAAATAAAGGCTTAGACTGGCTTCGAACATTTGGAGGCGGTTTATTGGTCACCTGCGGACTTGATCATATAGGAGGACCAGAGAAAGATGAACATGGTGAACGCGGACTTCATGGTGCCATTAGTAATAGTTCCGCTGAGATTGAATCTATCATTCAACCCGATCATGTATCAAGTAAAATGGACATGAGCATTACAGGAAGGATAAAGCAATCACAGATATTTGGTCCCAGCTTTGAAATGAGGCGAACCATTTCCGGAATCATCGGTCAATCCACCCTCCGTATACATGATGAAATTTCAAACCGCGGAAATACTCCTGCTCCTCATATGCTTCTCTATCACTTCAATTTTGGGTGGCCCCTGGTTGATGAAGGAACAGAAATTATTTGGAAAGGAGAATGGGAATCTAGGGAGGGCAGCATAAATAATCAAATTTTCAGGGAAGGATATGATTTTCGTAAATGCCCGGCTCCGATCGAAGAGCATTCAGGTAATGGCGAAGCTGTTGCTTTCATTAATCCTGCACCGGATAGTGAAGGGCAATGTACCTGCGGACTTTATAACGCTAATTTAAAAATGGCGATGTCCATGCGTTTTCAGAAAAAACAATTGCCCTGGTTAACGAACTGGCAGCATTGGGGTAAGGGAGAATATGTTACCGGGCTGGAACCGGGGACTCATAAAGTAATCGGCCAGGCCAAGGCCAGAGAAACAAACGAATTGATTTTTTTGCAACCAGGGGAAATAAGAAATTATGATGTTGAATTGGAAGTGTTGACGGATGAAATAAAAATAAAGGAATTCTTAAAAAATAATCTTTAGATCAATTATTAAAATCAATGTAAAATGGAAACAGCGCAAAAATTAAGTTTGGCCCAAAAAGCTTTGGACCAGGGAAAAGGAATTTTACGTTTGGCTCCTAATTGGGTACCCCGGTCATTTTGTGTGCCTGGGCGAAGAATAAAATTACACCCCGATGATTATTATGTACTCGGCGGCCAGCGGGGGGGAATTGATGAACGATGGCTTTCATCCACCACTCCTGCAAAAAATGGTCCTTTAACGGGAAAGAATGAAGGACTGAGTGCAATAGTTTTTAGCGATGGGAAAAAAGAGGAGCAATTCCTATTAAAGGATGCAGTGGATGAATTAAAGGGAGACCTGATTGGCGAAAGATTATGGAGCGAATATAATAGCTGGCCTATGTACTCAAAATTTTTTGATAATATGGGGCCGCTTCCTCACCATATACATCATAATGATGAAAAGGCCGCATTGATCGGTCAGCAAGGCAAACCTGAAGCTTATTATTTTCCGCCACAACTGAATAATCACGGCGGCGATTTTCCTTATACGTTTTTCGGCATTGCTCCCGGCACTACCAAAGAGCAGATAAAAGAATGCCTGGTTAATTTCAAAAAAGGTGATAATAAAATTACTACCTATTCACAGGCATTTAAATTGGAACCCGGAACCGGCTGGGATGTACCGCCCGGCATGCTTCATGCACCCGGCAGCATGTGTACCTATGAGCCGCAAAAAGCTTCCGATGTTTTTGCAATGTACCAGTCGTTGGTAAATGAAGCGATCATTCCTGAGGAATTATTATGGAATGGTACTCCCGAAGATAAAAAAGGTGATTATGATGAATTAATGGAAGTAATTGACTGGGATTTGAATATTGATCCTAATATTCTGGCAACCCGTTTTATGCGTCCGCTGCCGGTAAAACAATTAAAGGAAATGGAAGCAGAAGGATATGTTGAAAGTTGGGTTTGTTATAGATCCGATGCATTTAGTGCTAAAGAATTAACCGTGTTTCCGGGACAAACTGTAACAATAAAAGATAGCGCCTGCTATGGAATAATTGTAATGCAGGGACATGGTAAATTTGGTGTTTGGGACATTGAAACACCAGCCCTCATCCGGTATGGTCAACTGACCAATGATGAGTTTTTTGTAAGTGAAAAAGCGGCCATGGAAGGTGTTCGGATCAGCAATCCTTCAACAACAGATCCGATTGTGATCCTTAAACATTTTGGCCCTGCCAATCCCGATCTTGTTTTGTAATTAAAAAACTCCTGAATAATTTTTTGTTATGACTAAGAATAATTATCCTAAACTTCATAATTCTACCTGGCCTGGCATTGTTGGAAAAGGTCCCGATTCGGAGCCTCCTATTTCTTTGGACCACATGCTTGAGATGACAGCAAGAGCTGAAATTGATGGAGTACGATTTGACGGCGTTGATGTGGGTCTTTTTGATCCTTCAATCAATTTAGATGATGAGGACGGTATTCAAGTTTTAGCTGATAAAGTAGGAGCTCACAACCTGGTCATCGGCAGTTTAGTGGCACCCATCTGGGGGGGACCCGCAATGGGCAGTAAAGAAGACCGTGCAAACTTTGTGGAGCAGGTTCGCAAGTCTTGCATTTACGGTAAGAAGTTAAAAGATCTGGGTATTCGTCCCTATGGTGTTATTCGTATTGATTCAGCAAGCAGTACGGCAAAATGGGCGGCTGATCCTGTTAACAATTCAAAACTAATCGTTCAAACATTTCAGGAAGCCTGTGATGTGGCTGCTGAGTATGGGGAAAAGCTGGCAGCAGAAGGCGAGATTTGCTGGGGGGCTATGCACAGTTGGAAAAGTATGGTGGAAACATTGGAGGCAGTGGACCGGCCGAACATAGGCTTCCAGGCGGATATGTCTCATACCCTCTTATACACTTTAGGATATAATGCGCCGGAATCACGCATTCTCCCGGATAATTTTGATTGGAATGATCGTGATGCACTTTCACAAGGTTTTAAAACATTAACGGCCAAACTTCGTCCCTGGACGATTGATTTTCACGTGGCGCAAAATGATGGAACGGTGCATGGCTCAGGATCACATGAAAAAACGGGAAGACATTGCCAGGCCAATGATCCCAATGGAAAATTGGACATAGCAAAAGATGCGGGTTACTGGCTTCGGGATGAAAATGGCGAACTGACAAAAGCCTTCAAACATATTTGCTGGGATGGATGTATGTTTCCGAATGAGGTGATGATGCAACAACAAACATGGAACGACATCCTGGCTACCATGATAAAAGTTCGTGAGTTACATGGTTGGTATGATCCGGAATAGGTTAATTTATTAAATGAATTTCAAAAATATAAAATGAGCAAGAAAGAAGAATTAAGAATAGGCCTGGTAGGTTGCGGGTTTATGGGGCGAACGCACACCAATGGATATAAGCGTGTGAGTGATTTTTTTCCTGAATTAAAATACAAACCTGTTTTAAAAGTGGTTTGTTCACGCAGTGCCGACAAAGTAAAAGCATTTGCCGACCAATGGGGATATGAGTCTGTAGCTACAGATTGGAAAGAAGTCATTAGCCGCAGTGATGTGGATGCCGTTGATATTTGTGTGCCCAACTATATGCATGCAGAAATTGCTATAGCCGCAGCGGAAGCAGGTAAAATGATACTCTGTGAAAAACCATTATCCCGAACCTTAGCAGAAGGAGAGAAAATGGTGAATGCAGTAAAGACACATAATATTAAGAACACGGTATGGTACAACTATCGCCGCATACCGGCTATTACTCTGTCCAAACAGATAATCGATTCGGGTAAGTTGGGCAGAATATTTCATTTTCGTGCAAACTTTTTGCAGGACTGGACCATCAATCCGGAATTACCTCAGGGAGGGGAGGCCTTATGGCGACTGGATGCCGATGCGGCCGGCTCGGGTGTAACCGGGGATCTTCTTGCACACTGTATCGATACGGCCATGTGGCTGAATGGAGGGATCAGGGATGTATCTGCTGTTACGGAAACTTTCATAAAAGAAAGAATACACCAGGCTAGTGGCAAGATGCAGAAAGTGGGGATCGATGATGCCTGCATATTTCATTGCCATTTTGAAAATGGATCCCTGGGTCTTTTTGAATCTACGAGGTATGCAAGGGGACACAAAGCGCTTTACACATTTGAAATTAATGGCGAGCATGCATCCATCCGCTGGGATTTACACGATCTGAATCGCCTGGAATTTTTTGATCATGCTGATGATGGAAAGGTTCGTGGCTGGCATACAATTCATGTAACCGATGGGGATCATCCCTATATGAATAAGTGGTGGGTACCCGGGTTGTCTATAGGCTATGAACATACTTTTGTTCACCAGGTGGCTGATTTCCTGAAAAGTCTTGAAACAGGAGAAACTTGCGCACCTACTTTTGAAGATGCCCTTCAAACGCAAAAGGTTTGTGAGGCGGTGCTTGAATCTGCAGCCTCTAAAAGCTGGAAAGATACCGGCGTAAACAGTTTTGCCAAATAAGCTATATTTCCTTTTTTCATTGCTGCATAGATAAAAAAATATGCCGCACTAATTCAGATAAAAAAATGCAACAGCAATCAGATTGTAAATGGATTCAAATGATCATCATACTGAGCTTCTTTTTGCTCAGCAGTTGTAAAACACCAGGACAGGATTCGGAGGAAAACGGCTTTGTAAAAATATTTGATGGCAAAACACTTTCAGGTTGGGAAGGAGATTCAACTTACTGGAAGGTTGAGAACGGAAACCTGGTGGGAGAAATTACTCCGGCTACGCTTTTAAAAACCAATTCCTTTATTATCTGGCAGGGGGGTAGCCCGGCTGATTTTGAATTGAAACTTGAATTCAGAATAACAAAGGATGGAAACAGTGGTATTAATTACCGCAGCGAAGAATTTATGGATATACCTCATGCCCTTAAAGGGTACCAGGCTGATATAGACGGAGCTAATCGCTATACTGGACAAAATTATGAAGAACGTGGAAGGACCACCCTGGCCTACCGGGGAGAAAAGGTTACCATTAGGGCACCCGAAAACCCAGATTCAAGCCTGCAAACTTTTGTAAAAAATAATGCCTGGACCATAAGAACAGTAACGGGTTCCTTAGGCAACCCTGATTCACTTCAGGCTAATATAAAGCCGGGAGATTGGAATAGCTGTCGCCTGGTAGTAACGGGAAACTATTTGCAACATTTTATCAATGGTATATTAATGAGTGAAGTAACTGACCTGGACACTGTCAATGGAAAATTAAAAGGATTGTTGGGAGTTCAGGTACATGTTGGCCCTCCTATGAAAGTTGAATACAAGAACATAATGTTGAAAAAAATAGAACAATAAATGGGACCGGAATGAAATCCATTCCGAATATAGATGCATTCAATTGAAGAAAAATCTCAATTTTTCTAAGTTTCAGCTTTTTATTTCTTTCATTTTACATGCCTGGCTCTTACAAACGTTCAAATGGTTAAACTAATTGAAAAGAGAGAAATGTTAAGTGGGAGTAACTATGTCAATGATATTTACCAGTTTCAAATTCATCCTGAATTAAAAAGTTTTTAATCATTATATAAATAACGGTAATTTTTGGATGATTGAATTTAACTTGCCAGTTAATACACCTGGGTAATAGTCGGATAAAAAAATTAACCTGTTAAGGAGTCTGTGTTCATCCGGGTAGACAGCAATTAAATACATAGTAAACTGTAACTAAAATAAATAAACATGATTCGTTCTTTTGCCGTTTTGAAAGCATTCATTTTTCTCGCAATTGCCGTGCTGATTTTTTCCTGCTCTAAAAAACGTTCCGGAAATCCTAAAATTTTGGTTTTTAGCAAGACGATGGGTTTCCATCACGAGTCGATTGCAGATGGAAATAAAGCTATTCAAAATTTAGGCATCCAGAACAAATTTGATGTGGATACCACTACAGATGCCACTTTGTTTAACGAAGACAGTTTAAAAAAATATGCCGCAGTAGTTTTTTTAAATACTACCGGCGATGTACTTGATCACTACCAGGAAGCGGCATTTGAAAGGTATATACAGGCTGGGGGTGGGTATGCAGGAATACATGCAGCAGCCGATACGGAATATAATTGGGGATGGTATGGCCGGTTAGCAGGGGCCTATTTTTTAGATCATCCCGGTATTAATGATACATTTCCTAACGTGCAGGAAGGCGTGTTGAATATTATTGATAAGAATAATGCGGCCACCAAAGATCTGCCCGATCCCTGGAAAAAGAAAGATGAATTTTATAGTTTCAAAGAAATAAGTAAGCACATCCATGTTTTAATAACGGTAGATGAAAAAACTTACGGTGGCGGAAAAAATGGTGATAATCATCCCATGGCATGGTACCATGATTATGATGGGGGCCGGGCATTTTATACCAACCTGGGCCATACCAATGAATCATTTACTGAGGAACCCTACCTGAAGCATTTGTTGGGCGGAATACAGTATGCTATCGGTGAAAATAAAGAGCTTAATTATTCAAAGGCAAAAACGCAGTTACCACCAGAAGAAAACCGTTTTACAAAATCACAATTAGCCTATGGCGATTTTTATGAGCCCACTGAAATGACGATACTGCCCAACCTGGACATTTTGGTTGTGCAGCGAAGGGGTGAGATCATGTTGTATAAGAATGAAACAAAAAAAGTAAAGCAGGTCGGTTTCCTGGATGTTTATTATAAAACCAGTACACCAGGTGTAAATGCAGAAGAAGGAATTCTGGGCCTGGCCAAAGACCCCGATTACAAAAAGAATAATTATGTGTTTATTTTTTATAGCCCTGTTGATACGTCTGTAAACCGGCTCTCCCGGTTTACTTTTAAGAATGATACACTTGACCGTTCTTCTGAAAAAGTTATCCTGGATGTTTGGTCGCAAAGAGAGATCTGCTGCCACACAGGAGGTTCAATAGCTTTTGGACCTGATGGTCTTTTGTATTTATCTACTGGTGATAACTCAACACCGTTTAATGAAAAAGGAACGAAGTATGTGAATAGCGGTTATGCACCATTAAAAGATGTTCCCGGCTTTCAGCAATATGATGCCCGGCGCTCTTCGGGTAATACCAATGACCTGCGGGGAAAAACCATCCGGATAAAGGTAAAGGAAGATGGCAGCTATGAAATCCCGGACGGTAACCTGTTTCCAAAAGGAACTGAAAAAACAAGGCCTGAAATATATACCATGGGGCATCGTAATCCCTATCGTATTTCCGTGGATCAGAAAAACAGTACTTTATATTGGGGTGAAGTAGGGCCCGATGCCCGTTCAGACAGTTTTGAAACAAGGGGACCTAAAGGATATGATGAAGTAAACCAGGCAAAAAAAGCCGGATTTTTTGGATGGCCTTTATTTATTGGAAATAATTATCCTTACAGAGATTATGATTATGAAACGGGAGCCAGCGGATCTGCATTCGATCCTGCAAAACCCATAAATGATTCCAGAAATAATACAGGACTTCAGGAATTACCACCAACACAACCAGCATTTATCTGGTACCCATATGATGTATCACCCGATTTTCCGCAGGTAGGAACAGGTGGAAGAAACGCAATGGCCGGGCCGGTTTATTATACCGATATGTTTCCTGAAGAAACCCGCCTGCCAAAATATTATGATGGTAAGCTTTTTATTTATGAATGGATTCGGGGCTGGATAAAAGCGGTAAGCCTGACTCCCACCGGTGATTTTGATAAAATGGAACCTTTCTTTCCTTCTGTGAAATTGAATGCATTGATAGATATGGAAGTGGGACCTGATGGTAAGTTATACCTGCTGGAATATGGTAGCGGTTGGTTTTCTAAAAACCCTGATGCCGGAATATCCCGGATTGATTTTAACAGTGGTAACAGGCCGCCATCTATTGCCAATATATCGGTTGACAAGAAATCAGGCGTATTACCCTTTACTGTAAAGGCAACAGTAAATGCCGCAGATCCTGAAAAAGACAAAATGGTTTATGTATGGGATATGGGCAATGGAACAAAGAAGGAAACCGTAGAGCCTTCTATTGAATTTACCTATAGCACGGCGGGTGATTATAAGATTTCTGTGGACGTTACCGATACCCATGGTGCGGCGGCCACCAGCCAGCCAGTTAATGTATATGCAGGTAATGAGTCGCCAGAGGTAAAGATTGACATCCTTTCTGGTAATAAATCTTTTTATTTACCCGGAGCCCCGGTGAAATATGCGGTAACAGTTACAGATAAAACGGACACTTCAACGGTTGACGCCGAAAATTTATATATTTCTGTTGATTATGTAGAAGGGTATGATAAAGCCGGAGCATCCATGGGGCACCAGCTTGGCCAGGCAAATATTGAAGGAAAAAATCTGACACAAACTTTGGATTGTAAAAGTTGTCATAAGGAAAACGAAAAGTCCATCGGCCCTTCTTACATGATGGTGTCACAGAAATATGGTAAGGACCGAAATGCGATGAGCTACCTGACACAAAAAATAATCAAAGGAGGTGGAGGAGTTTGGGGAGAAACGGCCATGGCTGCGCATCCTTCCCTTTCCCAATCCGATGCACAACAAATGGTGTCGTGGATAATGTCTCTTGACAGAAAGGAACCATTAAAAAAATCAATGGCCTCTACCGGAACGATCATTCCTCCTACAGGTCAGAAACCAAATACCGTTATGGTATTGTCAGCCAGTTATACTGACAAGGGCGGGAATAATATAAAAGCATTGACAGGAAGTAATGTGGTGTCGTTAAGAAGTAATACCGTTCAATTTACAGGTACTGAAAAAATAAACGGGTTTTCATTCTTTAAATTCTCAGGAACAAATCTTCTGATATTGCCGGCAGGTGAAGGGTGGTTCGCATTGGACAGTCTTGATCTGACGGGTGTAAGTTCTATCAGTCTTACAAATATGTGGCAAACGCCTCCTTCCAAAAGTTTATCCTTTGAAGCCAGGCTGGATGGGCCTGATGGTAAATTGTTGGGAAAAGGAACGATGCCTCTACCGCAAAAAAATGCAACATCAGGTATAGCCAATATTCCGGTTGAAAAAACAACCGACGGAAAGTTTCATTCAGTTTATTTTATTTACAAAGGACAGGAGCAAGTGGGCGGTGGAGTGGTTTCCGTTCAATTTAATGCTAAATAAAATTTTTAGATAAATGAAAAGATGGAGAGGTCTTAGTATAGTTTTCAATTCCCTAAGCCCTCCATTTTTTTATCTTTTTTTATCGAATATTGAATAACGACTAAGCCATTTTGAAATGAAAAGAAAAATGTTTTTAAAATCCTCCTCTGTTATTATTGCGGGTGGTTTATTGTCGCCCCTGGCCTCCTGCGAAAATGAACGTGAACCCACCAGGAAAAATTGGGCCGGCAACTACACGTATAAGGCTGATAAATTGCATGAGCCAAAAACAGTCGAAGATGTTCAGGCCCTGGTAAAAAAATTAGATAAACAAAAAGCATTTGGTTCCCGCCATTGTTTTAATAATATCGCTGATAGCCCCGCAAACCAGATTTCTACACAGCATCTCAATAAAATATTATCCATTGATGAACAGGCCGGCACGGTGACAGTTGAATCCGGCGTTAAATATGGAGACCTGGCTCCGCAACTTGATCAAGAAGGATATGCATTGCATAATCTTGCGTCCCTGCCACATATTTCTGTAGCTGGCGCCATTGCTACAGCCACGCATGGTTCTGGCGTTAACAATAAAAACCTTGCAGGTATAGTAGCCGGACTGGAAATGGTTTCCGGCAATGGAGATATCATAAAACTGAGCCGCGGGAATGACGGAGATAATTTTAATGGAGTCGTTGTTGCTTTAGGTGCGATGGGTATTGTAACCAAAGTAACATTGGACATTCAAAAAACTTATCAGGTTCGCCAGGACATTTTCCAGGATCTACCGTTATCATCCCTTAAAGAAAATTTTGATGCCATTTTATCAAGTGGTTATAGTGTAAGTCTTTTTACTGATTGGCAAAATCAACTGATCAGCCAACTATGGGTAAAAAGAATGGCCGAGGCCGATACTAAGAACATGGAGGGTGAGTTTTTTGGTGCTAAAGCAGCTACAAAAAACCTTCATCCTATTACCAAGCTTTCTGCAGAGAATTGCACAGAGCAAATGGGTGTTGCCGGTCCCTGGTATGAAAGGCTGCCTCATTTCAAAATGGGTTTTACACCCAGCAGCGGGGAAGAGTTGCAATCTGAATATTTTGTGCCGAGGCAGCATGCACTGGATGCCATACTGGCCCTTGAAAAAAAAGGTAACCTGATCTATCCTCAATTGATGATCACTGAAATAAGAACCATTGCGGCAGACGACCTCTGGATGAGCCCTTGCTACAAACAGGACTGCGTGGCTATACATTTTACCTGGAAACAAAATTGGGAGGAAGTCAGCAAGTTATTACCAATGATTGAGGCAGAACTTTCTCCTTATAATGCCCGGCCGCATTGGGGAAAATTATTTACTATGAAGCCTTCTGTCATTCATGAACGATATGAAAAATATGCTGACTTTCTAAAATTGATAGGGAAGTATGATCCAAATGGAAAGTTTCGGAATGCCTACCTGGATCTGAATATTTATAATTCCTGAGCTGGGGAACTCAGAATGCTTAAGCATCCGGCACCAATTTTATAAATAGCATTTGCAATTATCATTCATTTTTATTCCAGGTGGCGGTTTACAGATAGGGAAATAATCCTTCTGTGAACTACAGGATTGACTATTTAATTTATTTGCAAAAATCAGCAACGCAGTAATATCAAAAAAAATAAAAAATGGAAAAAACAGTCCTGCTACTATTACTATTATGTTTGCTTTTCGTTTCATGCAACAATAACCCATCTGAAACGGATAGGGATGCCAATTCTGCTGCAGCAACTTCCGTTGATCCGTCAAAAGACTGGAAATTTGGCGTGGCATTGTGGACCTTCCATGATGTAAATTTTCCTCAGTCACTGGATAGGGTTGACAGTGCCGGCCTGAAGTATATTGAGCCCAATACTTTTCACCAAGCCGGTCCCGAACTCAAAGATTCAATGATCCTGCAATTGTCTCCGGCAGGAATTGAAAAATTAAAAGCATGGGTTGCGCAAAAAGGACTGCATGTTGAATCTGTTTATATCGTTGGCGATTCAACAATAAATTCCTGGGTGAAACAATTTGAAATTGCCAAACAGTTTGGTGCAAAATATGTAACCACCGAACCTCCATTGCATATGTGGGATAGTATTGATAGCCTTGCCGGTGCTTATAATATGAAAGTTGCCATTCATGAACACTGGAAAGGTGTTAGTAATTACTGGAATCCTGATACTACACTGATGGCATTAAAAGGACATCCTAATTTTGGCGTATGTGCCGACCTCGGTCACTGGCCAAAGAGTGGTATAGATCCGCTGGATGCGGTGAAGAAATTAGGCGGGCATATTTTGGGTATTCATTTTAAAGATATTGCTGCGTACAATGATCCTTCATTAAAAGATGTGGTAACCGGAACAGGTGTTGTCAGATTTCCTGAAATTTTTGAGGAATTAAAAAGGCAAAATTTCAGGGGTAATATTTATATAGAAAGGGATTCAACTGAGCCCGGAGGAAATCTGCGATCAGTAATGGAGGAGATAAAGTATTATAACGAACAAGTGGGTAAATTGAAGTAAGATTAACTTTTTACTCCTTATTTATATCATTATGTAATCGAGGCCTTGATTCAAGTCGGTTTGAAACAAGAAGCCAGGGATTTACTGGTAAGTTATTGGGGTGGCATGGTGAGCAAAGGCGCCGATACGTTTTGGGAAGTTTATGATCCGAAGGATGATTTTTTATCACCCTATAATTTCTTTCCGGTAAATAGTTGCTGTCATGCCTGGAGTTGTACGCCGGTATAGTTTATAAGAAAGTATCCGGACGTGTTTAAACATAACCCCGAGCCTGCCGGGTTATCTTGATGAATATGCTATTGTACTGTAAAGTGATGCCATAAAAACGGAACGTAAAAGGGAGTGACACAACAGGCGATACCATGAAATACTTGTGCTTGTACCCAAAACAAACATTTTAATTCTCTGAAGCCATTTACAGGAAAGAATGCAATTATACTTCGGGCCATCAAATGGGTTTTACAAAGACAGTACATGACAGTTATACTACCGGGTTGATTTAGATTTGATTCTTACTTGCTATATCAAAAAAATTACCAACGAATGCAGGTCATATTAGGCGTTATCTTTCATTTTATCGGCGGTTTTGCTTCCGGCAGTTTTTATATCCCATTCAAAAAAGTAAAGGGCTGGCATTGGGAAAGCTACTGGATTGTGGGTGGCATTTTTTCCTGGCTTATTGTTCCTCCTCTGGCTGCCTGGCTTACTATTCCAAATTTTACAGAAATAATAAAACAAACCAGCAGTTCTGCCTTAGGTATTACTTATCTGTTTGGGGTATTGTGGGGCATTGGTGGCTTAACCTATGGTTTGGGAGTGCGGTATTTGGGTGTTGCATTGGGAAGCAGTATCATATTGGGTTTATGCATGGTATTCGGGGCTTTGATACCTTCCATATATTATAATTTTTATCCGGAAGCTGAGAAAGATACTTTTTCGATGTTGGTTGGTTCCAGTTGGGGATTGACCGTTATGGCTGGTTTGGCACTTTGTGTGGTGGGCATAATCATTAGTGGCAAAGCAGGTATGATGAAAGAAAAACAACTTTCGTCAGCCACGGCCACCGATTCGCATGGTGCAGAAGTTAAAACGGAATATAAGTTTGCCCTGGGCATGTTTGTATCTATCGTATCCGGCGTTTTAAGTGCCTGCTTTAATTTTGGACTGGAGGCGGGAAAGCCCATGGCAGTTTTAGCTAACAGCATCTGGAAAGCAGCCAACCCATTGGAAGAAGGTAATTTCTTATTTCAGAATAATGTGACCTATGTGATTATATTATGGGGAGGGTTAACCACCAATTTTATCTGGTGCATGATATTGAATGCCCGAAACAAATCATTCGGAGATTATACTAATAAGAAAACCCCATTGTTAAAGAATTATATTTTTTCAGCACTGGCTGGTACCACCTGGTTTTTGCAATTCTTTTTTTATGGTATGGGTGAAAGTAAACTGGGCAACGGCCCCAGTTCCTGGATCTTGCATATGGCCTTCATTATCCTGGTGGCGAATATGTGGGGGCTTGTTTTAAAAGAATGGAAAGGCGTTAACAAAAGAACTATTTCAACTATAATTCTTGGAATTATCATCATCATCATTTCAGTACTTATAGTAGGTTATGGAAATTCTTTGAAATGAGGATGGATAGTAAATATTGAAAGCCGGGTAAAAAGCGGTTAGAAATTTTATTGAGCATATAAATTTAATATTATGAGTATAGCAACTACCGAATTTAAACATGTGAGCTATTTGTGGGATGAAAGCAAAGCTGCATCCATGGCGGGTGATGAAGTAGCATTGTTGGTATATCGGTCCAATTTATTAGGAGCTGATTTACGATTGACCAACTATGGCGGTGGAAACACTTCCTGCAAAGCACAGGCAAAAGACCCGCTTACGGGTAAGGAAACAGAAGTAATGTGGGTGAAAGGCAGCGGTGGAGATTTAGGTACGATGAAGCGAAGTGGGTTAGCTGCTTTATATGTTGATCGTCTGCGTAGTTTAGAAAGTGTATACCGCGGAATTACATATGAAGATGAGATGGTGGAACTATTTAACCATTGCATTTATGACCTGGCTTCAAAAACTCCTTCAATAGATACACCACTTCATGGCTTCTTACCATTTAAGCATATTGACCATTTGCATCCTGATGCAGCAATAGCCATTGCGGCTGCCAAAGATGGAGAACGCATCACAAAGGAATTATTTAAGGGAACAATTGGTTGGGTGAAATGGCAACGACCGGGATTTGAACTGGGCCTCATGCTAAAACAATGTTTGGATGAAAACCCCGGCATTCGCGGTATCATGCTTGGCTCTCACGGACTGTTTACCTGGGGTGATACAGCGTATGAAAGTTATATCAATACCCTGGAAGTAATAGAGACTTGTGCTCAGTACCTGGAAGATAATTATGGAAAGAGGGGGCCTGTTTTCGGAGGTCAAAAAATTCAACCATTAACAAAAGAAGAAAGAGTAAAAAAAGCAGCTTCACTTGCACCGGTTCTTCGCGGTTTTTGTTCGTCACAAACAAAAATGATCGGTCATTTTACCGATGATGACAGGGTATTGCAATTTATTAACTCCCATGACCTGGACAGGCTTGCTCCTTTGGGAACCAGTTGCCCTGATCATTTCCTGCGAACAAAAATTTCTCCGCTGGTTTTAAATCTGACAGCAGGTGAAGATGTTTCCGATACCCGTGCAATTAAAGAAAAGATTGCTCCCGTGTTTGCTGATTACAGGAAATTATATACAGATTATTATGATACCTGTAAACATCCCAACAGTCCTGCTATACGGGATGCCAACCCGGTTGTGATTCTTTATCCGGGGGTGGGTATGTTTACTTTTGCAAAGGACAAACAAACAGCAAGAGTGGCAGCAGAATTTTATATCAATGCCATTAATGTAATGCGTGGTGCTGAGGCTGTAAGTGAATATACTTCTTTACCAAGACAGGAGGCATTCAATATTGAATACTGGTTGCTGGAAGAAGCCAAACTGCAGCGCATGCCAAAACCAAAAGCGTTGAGTGGAAGAATTGCATTGGTAACGGGAAGCGCCGGAGGTATCGGAAAAGCAATCGCTAAAAAATTTGCAGAAGAAGGTGCCTGCGTTATTCTGAATGATATGAATGCGGAACGGCTGGCAGAAGCAAAAACTGAATTCAAATCGTTATTTGGTAATGATATATTCGCTGCTGATGTACTGGATGTAACCAAAGGGAATACGATTGAACGAACCCTGCAAACAGCAACGCTTGCTTTTGGTGGGGTAGATATTATTGTGAACAATGCCGGACTTTCTATCTCAAAAACAATAGAAGATCATACGGAGCAAGACTGGGACTTATTATATGATGTACTGGTAAAAGGCCAGTTTATTGTGACGCAGAAAGCCGTTGATATTATGCGCAAACAGGAAATGGGCGGTGATGTAATAAATATCGTTAGCAAAAATGCATTGGTAAGTGGTCCCAATAATGCAGGTTATGGCTCAGCCAAAGCAGCACAATTACATTTATCAAGATTAAATGCAGCTGAATTGGGCAAAGACAAGATACGGGTGAATGTAGTTAATCCCGATGCTGTAATTTCAGGTAGTAATATCTGGAGCGGTGGCTGGGCCGAAGGAAGAGCCAAAGCCTATGGAATAAAAATTGAAGAGCTGCCGCAATATTATGCAGGGCGCACTTTATTAAATGAGATCATATTACCCGTGGATATTGCAAATGCTTGTTTTGCCCTGGTGGGGGGATTATTGAATAAGTCAACAGGTAATGTGCTGAATGTGGATGGCGGAGTGGGGATGGCATTTGTGAGATAAGAAATTGTTAACCCTTATGCCTTATTCATTGAAGAAATAAAATAATGTATGCATCGTGTGGCCTTTAAAATGAAACTCAAAAAAGGGTACGAAGAAGAGTATAAACGCAGGCATGATGCATTATGGCCAGCCTTATCTGCCTTGCTAAAACAAACCGGTATAAAACATTATTCCATTTTTCTTGATGAAGAAACAAATGCTTTATTTGGTTATTTGGTGGTTGAGGATGCAGATCAATTGGATAATTTACCCGGCTATCCTGTGATGAAAGAATGGTGGGCCTATATGAAGGATATAATGGAATCCAATGCCGACAATTCACCCGTCAGTATTCCCTTACAAGAAGTTTTTTATTTACCATAAAGCGAATGCTATGCAAATAGAAAAATATAAAATTCAATCTCACAATGAGAAATCAATAGCGGATCACAAGCGAAAATTTGATTTTGTATCCGAAGGAATCCAGGAAGTTGAAACGGTGCTTCAAAAGTTAATAGATTTCCAGGTGGCCATACCAAGTTGGGCCCTGGGTACGGGTGGCACCCGCTTTGGTAAATTTTCAGGCGCTGGAGAACCGGGGTCTATTGAAGAAAAAATGGAGGATGTGGGATTGATCCATGCATTAAATAAATCCAGTGGCGCCATTTCCCTGCATATTCCCTGGGATATACCGGAAAATTATGCGGCAATAAAAACCTTAGCATCCCAGTTAGATTTAAAGTTTGATGCGGTTAACTCCAATACATTCCAGGATCAAAAAATACAAAAGCTCAGTTATAAATACGGGTCGTTGCAGCATGTAGATAAAGCGGTTCGTAAACAAGCAATTGATCATAATATAGAAGTGATAAAACACGGTGCAGAATTAGGTGCAGAGGCGATCACTGTCTGGCTCAGTGATGGAAGCAGTTTTCCGGGCCAGCTGAATTTTCGAAAGGCTTTTCAAAATACATTAGATAGTTTACAGGAAATTTATAAGGCTTTACCCGGTAACTGGAAAATGTTTGTAGAGTATAAAGCATTTGAACCCAATTTTTATTCCATGACGGTTGGCGATTGGGGCCAATCTTTATTGTATGCCAGCAAACTGGGGCCAAAAGCATACACTTTGGTAGACCTGGGTCATCATTTGCCAAATGCCAATATTGAACAAATTGTTTCCCTTTTATTAATGGAAGGAAAGTTAGGTGGTTTTCATTTCAACGATAGTAAATACGGTGATGATGATCTCACAGTGGGTAGCATAAAACCTTATCAGTTGTTTTTGATATTTAATGAGCTGGTAGAGGGTTTGGATGAAAGAGGTATGGACCATGCCCGAGACCTGGGGTGGATGATTGATGCCAGCCATAATGTGAAAGATCCGCTGGAAGATCTGCTGCAATCGGTGGAATCGATCATGATCTCCTATGCACAGGCCTTAACGGTTGACAGGGAAAAATTGAATGAAGCCCAGCAAAGGAATGATGTGACTGCCGCGCAGGAGATCCTGCAACACACATTCCGGACCGATCTGAGACCGCTTGTGGCGGAAGCCCGGCGGAGGAGCGGGGGGGCATTAAATCCTTTACAATTGTTCCGGGAGCTTAAGGTAAGAGAGCAGTTAATAAAAGAAAGGGGAAATCAAACCGTGGCCACTGGCTTATAATATTATTGCAGAATTATTTTTTTACCAGGATTGTTTTAACCCCGCTTGAAAAAACGCTCTACAATACCTTTTACCACTCTTCTTAACCCAGCAGGCATGAGATGAAAAAAATTCCGGTCATAGCCATTTTTGATGTAGGTAAAACGAATAAAAAGTTGTTGCTGTTTGATGAGCAGTATAAATTGGTCTATGAAAAAAGCATGCAGCTGGATGAAGCGATTGATGAAGACGGGTTTGCTTGTGAAGACGTACAATTATTAACACAATGGACGAAGGAATCATTCAAAAAAACATTGGAAGAAAAACAATATGAAATTAAAGCAGTTAATTTTTCCGCATACGGAGCCAGTTTCGTTTTCCTGGATGAAGGGTTAAAAGTAATCCCGCCTTTATACAATTACCTGAAGCCTTATTCCCCTGAGTTGCTTGCCAGTTTCTATAGTAAATATGGTGGAGAAAATTTGGTGGCTACGGAAACAGCATCACCCGTATTGGGCAATTTGAATTCAGGAATGCAACTATACCGGCTAAAACATGAAAACCCTTTCAAGTTTGAAAAAATAAAATGGGCTTTACATTTACCCCAATACCTGAGTTATATATTTTCATCCTCTGTTCATTCCGAAATTACCAGCATTGGCTGCCATACAAAATTATGGCACTTTCAAAAGAATCATTATCATCATTGGGTGAGGCAGGAAGAGATTGAAGATAAATTACCTCCTTTGTTAGGCAGCAGGGAAATAGCCGGTCAAGTAACTAATGAAATAAAAATAGGTGCCGGTTTGCACGACAGTTCTGCGGCATTGATACCTTACCAGGCTTCTTTTAATGAACCGTTTATTTTACTATCAACGGGAACCTGGTGTGTGAGTCTCAATCCATTCAATAACTCTCCTCTGACAATCGACGAATTGAACCAGGATTCCCTTTTTTTTCTATCATATGACGGAAAACCTGTAAAGGCATCGAGGTTGTTTGCAGGATATGAACATGAACAGCAAGTAAAACGAATATCTTTTTATTTCAACCAACCCCATGACTATTATACTACCATAAAATATGATAAGAAGATAATAAATGAATTAAAGCAGGATACAACTCAACAGGAAGAAATAAGGGAAGGAGAGGGAGATGATCTTTCAGTATTCGCCAATAGAAAATTAGATTTTTTCCCTGATTATGAAACTGCTTATCACCAGTTGATGATTGATTTAGTAAAGAGTCAGATCCGGAGTACCCGGTTGCTAATGAACGGGCCGGGTGTACGTAAAATTTTTGTTGATGGAGGTTTTAGTAAGAACGTAATTTTTATGCTTCTGCTGGCTGAATCTTTTCCTTCAATAAAAGTATATGCTGCTTCAGTAGCACAGGCCAGCGCTTTGGGGGCAGCATTAGCCATGCATGAAAAGTGGAATACAAAACAAATTCCGGCAGGTATTATAAAACTGGAACGATACTCTGTTACTGCTGTTATGCCATAATGATATTTTTTCGATTGGTTACTTTAGGCTTTATAATAACATAAAAACTTTACTGAATGAAATGGGAATATGACACAAGCTATCCATCAGTTGATGATCTCAGGAAAAAAGCACAAAAGAAAATTCCCGGGTTTGCATTCGAATATCTTGACGGAGGGTGTAATGAAGATGTTAACCTGTTTAAAAATACATCGGAAATCAGGGAGGTGGAATTAAAGCCGCTTTACCTGGCCAAACACGGTGGGTCGGATATGAAGACTGAATTATTTGGTCATGTTTATGATGCACCTTTCGGAATAGCACCAATTGGCCTGCAGGGGCTGGTATGGCCCAATGCGCCTGAAATTCTGGCAAGGGCAGCTTTTGAACATAACATTCCGTATATACTGAGCACTGTTTCCACGTCAGCGATAGAAAGAATTGCTGAGATTACAGAAGGTAAAGCCTGGTTTCAATTATACCATCCCGCAGAAAATAAACTAAGAGATGATATAATAAAAAGAGCCGAATCGGCCGGCTGCCAGGTTCTTGTAATTCTTTGTGATGTACCATCATTCGGCTATCGGCCCCGTGATATCAGAAACGGATTAGCTATGCCTCCACGTATGACGTTCAAAAACATTCTTCAGATTTTGGGTAGCCCTGAATGGGCATTAAAAACATTACAGCATGGGCAACCATCTTTTGCTACCATGAAACGGTATATGCCCAAAGGTTTGAGTATGGCAAAGCTTGGCCAGTATATGAACCAAACTTTTTCAGGCAGATTGAATGAAGAAAAGATAAAGCCAATCAGGGAAATGTGGCCGGGCAAGCTTGTTTTAAAAGGAGTGGCCAGCGAAGAGGATACCGAAATGGCGATCCGGTTGGGAGTAGATGGAATTATTGTTTCTAACCACGGTGGCCGGCAATTAGACGCCGGGCAATCGGCGATAAAACCCCTTATTTCTATTGCAAAAAAATACAATAGCCAGATAAAAATAATGATGGACAGCGGTATCCGGTCAGGTCCGGATATAGCCAGGGTGCTGGCAAGCGGGGCAGGCTTTACTTTTTTAGGAAGAACTTTTATGTATGGCGTATCTGCATTAGGCGCCAGGGGAGGTAACCATACGATTTCCATTTTAAAAACACAATTACAACAAGTGATGGAGCAGATATGCTGTGAAAAGATATCTGATTTTCCGGCACATCGCATATCGTGAACTGACGGGATACGGGATTTTTGTAAATTCAAAAGATATTTTATTTATGAGAATTGCTTACGTCATTTTTGATGGTATTACCTGGCTTGATTTTATTGGTATTTACGATCCAATGAGCCGGCTAAGATCGATGAATTACCTGCCTGATCTGAGCTGGGAGGTGTGTATTTTAAAAGGGAAGGCAAAAGATGATTTTGGCCTGGAAATTTTGCCCACCAAAATTGGCGAGGCCCTGGCGAATTACGATGCCGTCTTTATTCCCGGTGGTCATGGCACACGGCATCTTCAATTGGATCCTGAATTTATTTCCTGGATAAGGACAGCAGCGAATGTGCCGTGGAAATTGTCAGTATGCACCGGAAGTTTGATTTGGGGTGCTGCGGGATTTTTGAAAGAAAAGTCCGCCACTACTCATTTTTCCGAGTATGATACATTGAAACCTTATTGTAAGAAAGTATTAAAACAAAAAATTGTAGAGGATGGAAACATTATTACAGCGGGAGCCGTCTCCTCATCAATTGACCTTGGCCTTTATCTCTGCGAAAAATGGGTAGACAAAAAAGCTGCTTTTGAAATAAGAAAACGAATGAATTATGAGGGGTAACTAATCACTATCAAACAGTATAGGTTACCGGGCAAATTGATTTAACAACAGCATCCTATCCTTCGATGTTGTGTCAGCACAAACCGGCAACAGGCTTCCATAATTTCTAATTTTTAGAGAAGGATTTATTATTCGGGAAATTAGAAATATTCCTGCCCTATAAAACCTTAGCTTTACATGTTTTTATTGCATAACAAACCATTAAACAATGACCTTTTCAAAAAATATTGCCTTTACTGCCCATATAAAAATAAACGGAAGGATTCGTGAGTATAATTTTCGAAAAAGATCACCTGTTCTCTATGATACCGACACAAGCGATGAACGGGGTAACCGGTTCACCTTTTCAATGATTAAGGAGGAAGATCTGTGGAAGATAAAGGAAAGCAAACTACCTGACTGGCTTATAAAAAGTGAAAGCCTCATACATTCGGCCATCATAAAGGAAGAAAGCGAATAAATCTAATCAACCTGCGGGAAAGAGATTTGAATTTAAAAATTTATGAACAGGAGAAGATATGTACTAACCATATCGTTGGATGTTTTTTTCCTTTTAAGACATTTCGAATTTTCTGCTAAGTCATTTTTTTGAAATAGAATGGCGGTCCTGCTTTTATATATTGCGATGGCAAGGACATGTTATACTTTTTATTCTCCCGATGCCAATTAATACCGATTCACTGATATGGGCATTGCCATGGTGACCCTTTCAATGGGAGTCCACTTTTCCAACCGTCTTTAGCTGACATGACTCTTCAATTTTCAGGCCGTAATCGTGAATGCCCTATCTGAGTTATAGGGATTTTACGATGATTTTCGATAGTAGTTTTGGTCCGGAAATTCAGCAGTTCCACTCTATGCAACCAATGTCTCAGCCAATACATTTGCAACAGAAGTTGATTGATATAAGTTATCAATCTATCCAATACCAACTGAAAGATCTGCAATCCAAATCCTTTAGAAATCCAAAAAAATCCAATATCAGTCAACTTCTTTATTCTTTTTTTCCCGGAACATTAAACTAAAAGCGAGTTTCCCAGGTTTATTTTTTTTTGTGGCTCGCCATCGGATAAGATTTCGTATTCATTTTTAATTCATATCCTGTTTTTCCAATCCAGGATGTCCGGGTCTATTTTGAGGCGGACATGCTACTAACTAAAAAAATATGCAATTACTGGAAAAAAAGAGAATAGTCAACGGGGGAATTCGCACCGACCATGCCCTTAGAATTTCCACATTGGGCGTAGTGAAGGCACCGGGGAAAACGGGTATTTTAAAATCTATAACTTTACAGGTTGAAAAAAAGATACGGGAGATCCGAAAAGTAGATTTTTCAACATGGTGCATGCCGGAGCAACCGACAGGTTATATCAAATGTAAAAATTTTGATTTTCTCTAAATTAGATTCGTGTTGAATTATTAACACAAATATTTTATTCATATTACCTCTAAAAACCTTTTGAAAAATCAATAAACATCTAATTGCCACACAAGTGGCAATTTTTTTTTATAGTATAGCAATTCCAACCTATAATTTTCTTTGTAACAATTATCAGTCCGGTGTCTTTTATAAATCCAGCTGTTGAGTTTTCTGGTGTACTTTATTATGGAGCAATAATATATATTGGAAAAGTTCCCGCCATAAGAAAATAACCTCCATTTTGTATGGAGTATCTGTTTAAATTTACTCAGGAAGTGTAAGTTTGATGATCTATTGATCTGTTGTAAATAATTAATATGCCTGCCTGTTACAAAATAAATTATGAAAAAATAGTGAAGGCATGCCTGGCCTTCCTTTTAATATTTCTATTTAGCACCCCATTTATTCTAGCGCAGGGTAAACCTATTTCCTTACATCCGGTAAATCCACATTATTTCAATTATAAGGAGAAACCTGCTATGTTAATTACGTCCGGTGAACACTATGGATCTGTAATTAACCTGGATTTTGATTACCTAGCTTACCTCGATGAACTACAATCAAAAGGATTAAATCTTACCCGGATATTTACCGGTGTTTACCTGGAACCCATGGGGGCCTTCAATATTTCAAAAAATACTTTAGCCCCGGCTACCGGTCGGTTCATTTGCCCATGGCCAGGTTTTATAACGAAAGAAAATGAAAAGGAAAAAATAAAATATGATTTGACAAAATGGGATACTGCCTATTTTAACCGCCTAAGGAATTTCATAAAAGAAGCAAATACGAGGGGGGTTGTGATTGAGCTCACCCTATTTTGTCCTTTTTATGATGAAACGCAATGGATATTAAGTCCATTGAATTCGATCAATAATATCAATGGAGCAGGATCAGTAATAAGGACCGATGTATATACCCTGGATAAGAGTGGTGGGTTGCTCAGGATTCAGGAGGAATTAGTTCGAAAGATTGTCAATGAATTAAAGGATTTCGACAATCTTATTTATGAGATATGCAACGAACCGTATTTTGGTGGAGTTACCCTGGAGTGGCAGCATCATATTGCTGATATTATAGAAGAAGCAGAGAAGTCCTTTACATTCCGGCACCTGATCTCCCAAAACATTGCCAACGGATCACTGAAAATAATTAATCCTCACCCCGCTGTATCTATTTTTAATTTTCATTATGCAGCTCCTCCTCATGCGGTGGCTCAAAACTATGCATTGAATAAAGTAATCGGCGATAACGAAACAGGATTCGATGGAAACAGCGATAGTGCTTATCGCCGGGAAGCCTGGGAGTTTTTATTGGCAGGAGGAGGATTATATAATAACCTGGATTATTCTTTTACGGCAGGAAATGAAAACGGAAATTATAATTATCCATCTACTCAGCCAGGGGGCGGAAGCGCTGCTCTTCGGCGACAATTGGGTTTCCTGAAAAAATTTCTTTACCGCTTCGATTTCATCCGTATGCATCCTGATAGTACGCTGATAAAAAAAGGTTTGCCATTAAAAATGATTCCATATGCTTTGACAGAGCCCGGAATGCAGTATGCCTTTTATTTTTTTTCGCCTGTTGGCAAACAAATTGAAATCAAGTTACCAGCCGGAACTTACGAGTTGGAATGGATGAATCCGCTTACGGGCATATATAGTAAAAAGAAACGGTTGAAACATTCGGAAGAAATTGCGGTAATTTCTGTTCCGGCGTATAAGGATGATATGGTATTAAGAATTGTAAGATCCGGGAAACGTATAAATAAATAACAGCCTTGTTTAATTTATCACAATCCTTTTGGCAAAGGCAAAATGGTCAGTGAAGCTAAAAGTCAAAATATTTTGTCGCAGGGAATTTATTCGCAACCTGTTGGTTTAATCAGCGCCTGCCAATACAATTCAGCTATTATTGCTTTTTAAATATACCTCAGCAGATGATTGTTAATACATAGATTTTTCTTAATTTTTAAATCTCATTTCAATTCTTACTCTAAGAAATTCTGAAACTTTTGATTACTGGCTTCTTTTTGTAGCGGTTTAGTAGGATGGTAAGTGCATAGACTGCTTAATCTTTTTCTTCCTGTTTGTTATCCTGGCAGTTCCTTCTTATCATTCTATATCATGTTAGAAAATGCATTTTATCAATTATCAACCTAGCATATGAAAATTAATAAAATTACTATCCGAGGTGAAAAACAATCCAGCCAGGTAATAAATGAAGAGCCGGGTGATTTAAAATTGGAAGAAGTGTATCTCGTTGGCAGTAGTACCCGGGGTGAAGGGGAACGCCATACCATTTCTTTAAAAAAGGACCAAGTGGTAGAATTTGTTTTTGAAGACAATACCGTTTGGTTAAGCTCAGAAGAAACAATCCAGGATGTTTTCCCGGAAGCTGCGGCCATTAAAAAAAGATCGGTGGAAAGTGATTTTGAAATTCCTGCCTATATCCAAACGTCAGTTGAGGACAGAGGTTTTGGAACTGTAGCACTAAAACTGTTAAAAGTATTTTCAAAGAAAGGAATACAAAAAGGGGTAAAGGAACTGGCCGCTGACCTTGAGAAAAAACAACTGGAAAATAAGTCTGGATTATTCCGCCTCGATGCAAACTTCCAGTTTCAAAAAAATATTCCTGATAACACAGACAATCCCCTGCTTCTTTTTCTGCATGGTACCAGTTCCTCAACAAGCGGTTCATTTGGAGAAATTACAGGAACGGATCTTTGGAAATATATTTTATCTACGTACGGCGAAAATATACTTGCATTTCAACATGAAACACTAACCAAAAGTCCGCTGAAAAATGTGTTGGAACTTGTAAAGCAGTTACCTCCTAGTGCAACACTTCATCTCATCAGTCATTCCCGGGGTGGCCTGGTAGGTGATATCCTTTGCCGGTTTTGTATAGACGATGAAAACAATGCGGCTTTCTCTGAAGATGAAATCAATTTTTTGAAAAAGGAAGGCAGGGATGAGGATATAAAAAATATAATGGCGATCAGGGAAGAGTTTAATAAGAAAAATATCAAAGTACAAAAATTTATAAGGGTAGCCTGTCCGGCCAGCGGCACCACACTTGCTTCCAATCGTCTCGACTTTTTTTTCAACATCACTTTTAATCTTATAGGACTGGCCGTGGGAGGACCAGCAAATCCCATTTACGGTGCGTTTAAAAATATACTTTCATCAGTTGTTGATTGCAAAGAAGATGTAAATGTGCTTCCGGGCCTGGAAGCGATGAACCCCGATTCTCCATTTATCAAAGTATTGAACTACCCCAGACCTTCGGCGGTTATTGATAATCCGCTGATCGTAATATCGGGTAACAGCAAAGTGAATATTAGTTTTAAAGCATTAGTTGTATTAGCCGGTAAGTTTTTCTTTACTGCAAATAATGATTTGGTAGTTAACACGGCCTCCATGTATAATGGTACTAAACGTTTAAAGCTTGTTCAGTATTTTTTTGACGAGGGTGCCACGGTTGATCATTTTCATTATTTTAAAAACACCCGCACCAACAATGCATTGATCGATGCGTTAAAGTCAACGGGGGATGCTTTAATACCAGGTTTTGTGAGGCTGGAGCAGGGGGCATCCGCTATTGCAGACCGCAATGCTATTTTAAATTTAGACGGAGGGCAGGTGTTTAAGAATACGGTTACCGGCATAAGACCCATTGTGGTTTTACTTCCCGGTATAATGGGTTCAAATCTTTCCCGCAGCGGAAAATTAGTATGGATTAATTATTTCAGTTTCCTGGCGGGAGATTTGGAAGGATTGCAAATTTCTGAAAAAGGAATAGAAGCCCCTTCACTGATAAAAACTTCTTATAAAAAGCTGGCTGATTTTTTAAGTGGCTCTTATGATGTAGTGACTTTTGCATTTGACTGGCGTCAGCAGTTGAACGATTGCGCACAATTGTTTGATGAAAAAATCCTGAGCTTATTGAAGCACGGGCAGCCAATAAAAATTATCGGGCATTCCATGGGCGGTGTGTTGGTTCGGGATTTTATTCTTAATTATGAAGAAACCTGGAAACGGCTCAATCAGTCCGTTGGTTTCCGGTTGATTTTTTTGGGTTCGCCATTGGGAGGGTCGTTTCGTATTCCTTATGTATTGTTCGGCAAGGATCCTTTAATAGACAAGCTCAGTAAAATCGACATCTTTCATACTAAAAAGCAATTACTGCAAATATTTTCCAATTTCCCCGGCTTGCTATGCCTGCTTCCTCTTACTGAAGATGGCATTAATGATTTTGCAAAAGAGGAAACATGGAAGAAAATGAGCAAGGCCAATGGTGACACGGCGTGGCCAATACCTTCTAAAAAGAATTTAGAAACATTTAAGGCCTATCGTGACTTTATAATTTCCAACTCAAAAAATATTGATTATTCAAATGCAGTTTATATAGCCGGTAAGGATAAATCGACGCCGTGCGGATATGAATTAGACGAGAATAATAAGTTGTTTTTTTTAAGCACTGCTGCCGGCGATCAAAGTGTAACATGGGATTCAGGCATTCCAAAAAAAATGATTGAAAACGATGCAGTCTATTATACCGGGGCTACTCATGGAGCTCTTTCTACTGACGCCACATTGTTTAACGGTATCTCCGAAATTTTAAGCAATGGATCTACTACTTTATTAAAAAAATTGCGGCCTTCTGTCCGGGGCGCAGAGCTTGAGTTCAGGACGCCGGCTATCAATGATTTTGATTTGTCGCCAGAGGGTATTGAAAAAGCTATTCTTGGCCTTGGCGAGGAAAAGGATAGTGAAGCAGGAGAGACCCCCATTCGTGTATCTATAAGTAACGGCGACCTTAAATATTCATCTTACCCATTACTGGCGGGTCATTTTATAAACGATGGTATATTATACGCGGAAAAAGCGATTGATTATAATTTAAAAGGCGTACTTACTGAAAGATATTTGTTGGGCTTATATCCTGGTGAAATAGGAAGCAGTGAAGTGATCATTACGAACCAAAAAGATTTTAACGGGGCCATCATTATTGGCCTGGGCGATCCGGGATCCCTAACCTCCTACCAGCTTACAAAAAGCGTTGAACAAGGCGTTGTTAAATATTTGATCAACCTGTCAAATAAAGCTCCTTATAGCAATCATATTGCTGATAATTCGCAAATTGGAGTTTCCTCTCTGGCTATTGCCTGTGCCTATGGTGGATTATCCATAGAAAAATCGATCAGGGGAATTATTATGGGCGTACAGAATGCAAATAATAAAATCAGGCAAATATTAAAGGAAGGAGCAAAAACCGTAACACATATAGAATTCGTAGAGCAATACCAGGACAGGGCTTTAAACTGTCTTTATGTTATAAATGATATTGAAAAGGAGGAAGACCAAACGCTTAATATTTCCTTTGAAAATAAAAGGGTCAGGAAATTGTTGGGCTCCCGTGACAGGTTGCCTCTTGATGTGACCGATGATTGGTGGACCCGCATACATGTAAAATTGAAAGATTATGATTTAAAGGAAGTTACAAAAGATAGATCCAGAGATGGAAAGATCAGGGGGATGCAGTTTAATATATCTACCGGTGGAGCAAGGGAAGAGCAAAGAGATTTATTTACCAGCAGGGAGTTAGTACAGGAACTGATCGACGATCTGTCGGGTCATAATCAATGGACCCCGCAATTAGCGAAAACAGTTTTTGAATTATTGGTTCCCAACGATTTTAAAGATCAATTGAAAAAACAGTCCAATATCAATTGGATTGTAGATAAGGATACCGCATCATATCCCTGGGAACTATTGCAGGACAGTACTCATAATGCAAAACCTTTGTGTATCAACGCAGGCATGGTGAGGCAACTGGCAACCCAGGATTACAGGTTAAAAATAAATTCGGTTTCCAAAGAATCCGCTTTGATAGTCGCTGATCCGGATCTGAAAGGATTTGTAAACCAGTTGCAGGGAGCATTGGAGGAAGGAGAGCGGGTGGCAGATATTTTACAGGAAACAGATTTTTCCACTACAAAAATTTCAAGAGGAAGTGCCGCTGATATAATTCAGGCTTTATTCAGCGAGGATTATAAAATCATTCACCTGGCTGGCCATGGCATGTTCAATGAAGATCCTTCTAAAGGGTCAGGTATGGTCATTGGTAATAATGTATTTCTTAGTACCCGTGAAATATGCCAGATGAGTTCTGTGCCGGAATTGGTGTTTGTTAATTGCTGCCATTTGGGTAAAACGGACGGAGAAATTGAAGCATTGTATAGAAACCGGTTTAAACTAGCCGCCAATATAGGAACACAATTAATAGAGAACGGAGTAAAGGCAGTCATTGCGGCAGGATGGGCAGTTGATGATGCAGCGGCGCTGGAGTTTACCGAAGTTTTTTATAGATGCATGTTTGAAGGTGTAGAATTTGGAAGTGCCGTTCAGGAAGCAAGAAGGGTTATCTATGAAAAATATAAATACACCAATACATGGGGAGCTTATCAATGTTATGGCGACCAGTATTACACAATACGATCCGGTTTCAAAAAGCACCCGCCTAAGGAATACGTGATAGCAAAGGAAGCTGAAATTGAGTTATCCAACTTGCTTAATAAATTAGAAATTTCCGGTTATACCAGTGAAGGCTTGCTGGCAGAATTAAATGCTATATCAAATGCAGTGGACCAGGCTAATATCCGGAACGGTGAAACTACCGAAATGGAGGCATTAATATATGGAGGCTTATGCATGTACAGGGAGGCGATATCAAAATATGAAAGTTTACTAAAAATGGAAAATGCCAGCTTTTCCTTTTCCGCCATGGAAAAGTATTGCAACATCAGGCCAAAATATTTTATCAGTGAATTTAAAAAAACGAAGAAGAATCAAAAGGAGTTCATGACAGGCATTGACAAGGTGATCAAGGACCTGGATCTTTTAATAGAGTATAGTCCCACTGCTGAGCGGTTGAACCTGCTTGGGAGTGCGTATAAAAATAAAGCTATGATCAGTTCAACAAAACCTCAAAAAATAAATGCATGCAGGAAAGCGGCCCTTTATTATTACCAGGCATATATAAAACAAAAAAAAGCGTACTCACTTATTAATTGGTTGGAGTTGGAAAATATTCTTGTATTGTTAGAGAATAGAAATTGGGGCCAGGCGATAAAAATGGACCAGGCAGAATACAAATTACCTCAGTTAAAAGAGGCCATAAAAGACCTTGGGAATATGCAGGATTTCTTAACTAGTAATTCCCCCGACGAATTGACTTATTGGGATTGGGTTTCTGTCGCCAATATTAAACTGTGTATGATGATGACGGGCTACAAGGCCCGGAATTTTCAGATCCCTGGCTATAATGAAATTTTTGATCTGTATAAAGAAACCTGGGATAAAGCAGGTTCTAAGGGAAAAAAGCTCGGTGAGATCGAACATTTCGATTTTTTGGCAGAGGCCCTTTCGCTGAGTAAAAAAAAGAATGTGGTTGCCATCAGGAAAAAGATCGTTGATATAAAGGATCAATTGGAAAAAATGATCTGAGTATGGGAATACTTTAATTAAAAATAAGGGATTACAGCACAAACGATGACCTTAAGAATTAATGAAAACGGGATCCAATTTATTTATAAATTCTAAAAACACATTTATGACATTTATAAAAAAAGGCTCCACCGGGGCAGCAGTAAAGGAATTGCAAAATATATTGCGGGAATTAGATTATAATATTCCGGTTACAGGCGTTTTTGATACGACTACTTATAATGCGGTACGAAATTTTCAAAGCCGCCACCTGGACAAACATAATCGCCCACTTGAAGTTGATGGTAAGGTAGGAGACATAACATGGTGGGCACTCAAAAATCCCCGTAACAAGGTGCAGGGCGGGGTTATTGATTATAGACTTATACCCCCAGTGGAAATGGGAGAATCAAGCATGGGTCGGTCTGCCCTGCAATTTGCCATTTGGGAATTAAATGCAGGAGCAGGGGAGCAGGGTGGTAATAACATGGGCCCCTGGGTAAGGAAATATTTGCAGCCGGTAGGTTTGCGGGAAGGGAACAGTTGGTGTGCTGCATTTATCAGTTGGTGTTTTCTGCAGGCAGCTGGCGGCAATAGAAAAAATATGCCGTTTAAATATTCCGCCGGAGCGAGAAATATCTACAACCAATTAAAGAAAAAAGGGTTTATTTATGATGCAAATGCCAGGGTTCCTCTTCCGGGCGATATTGTTAGTTGGTGGCGGGTAAGTATCCCTTCAGGTTTGGGTCATATTGCAATCGTTCATCATTACAAGGATGGATTTTTGTATACGCTGGAAGGCAACAAAGCTGCAAATGTAGCGGGATTTTCCTATGTAAAAACACGAATGGATCGATTGCTTGGATATGGGAGAGTATAAAAATTGATTATGAACTTTATTTTGTAATTGGCTACTGAAGAGGTTTCCAGCAATTCAATGAAGGGTTTTTATATTATTTGACAAATTACATCTCCTGGTTTCGTGTAGTATTTCATCTACAAATATGCCGTTGTATTTATGACTTTAGATTGACGGGTTGGTCTATATTTTGAAAGTGAATGCTGATGTTTCTTTGTGTCATAAATACAAGTAAAACAAAATTGTTATAAAATATTTACTCCCTTGAAAATCGGATTCTGAATGAATCGCCTTTAACTCTTTCGTACTTTTAATTATTTGAACCGTCCAGCCGCTAGTCTGCATTTGCAGGCTAGCGGTTTTTCTATCCAGTATGTAAATCGGAAAAGCACACTGAATAAATTTTACCCTCGGAATGGGGGAATGTTCCTTATAAATAAATGGCATGGGTACTGGTAGTAAATAAAGATTGCAGGCTAAAAAGTAGTAAACCGATGTTGTAAAAAAGATATTTGAGTAATTTTCATTCCACTCCTGGCAATTTAGAATGAAAGGAATACAGGACCAGGCCGCCTCGTGAAATTGGCTTTTAGTAACTTGCTTCCCGGCATGAAACATTTAAAGGCTGTAAATAAATATTTTTGGAAATATCGTATCCGTTTAAGTATCGGGGTAATTTTTGTTTTTTTATCTAATTATTTCAACGTTCTCACTCCGCAGATCACTGGCTTTGTAATTGACTTTGTACAAAGATCGCTTAACCTGCCCGGCTATCGGTCCAGGGATAATAAACCAGATTATGACCTATTGGTAAGAAGTTTTATTGATAAAGTGGAGACTTCAGGATTTACCATGGGAGGTGTTGTAGCTCTTTGTGGTATTAGCATCCTGGCCCTGGCTTTGCTACGAGGTTTTTTCCTATTCCTGATGCGTCAGACTATTATTGTAATGAGTCGTCATATTGAATTTGATCAAAAGAATGCTGTATACCAGCATTACCAGGATTTGGATGCAGCCTTCTATAAAAGAAACAGTACCGGCGATCTTATGAACCGGATAGCAGAAGATGTAAGTCGGGTAAGAATGTTTACCGGTCCGGCAATAATGTATCTTGTCAACCTGGTAGCAATTATTTCCCTTGCTGTTTTTTTTATGTACAAGAGAGATCCGCTTCTTACATTATACGTTCTGGCTCCTCTTCCTATCCTGGCCTTTACAATTTATTTTGTCAATAACACTATTCATAAAAAAAGTGAGAAGATACAGGAATCACTTTCTGATCTTACTACCAATGCCCAGGAGTCTTATTCAGGCATACGGGTTATTAAATCCTTTGTTCAGGAAAAGGCAATGCTTGGTTTTTTTGCAAAGACCAGTGAGGAGTACAGGAAAAATGCGATCGGCCTGGCAAGGGTTGAAGCGTTTTATTTTCCAACCATAACTCTTTTAATTGGACTGAGTACTTTGTTTACAATAATGATCGGGGGTTTGTATTATATCCGGGGAAGTCATAATGTGGGTATTGACACCATTGTTGAATTTGTAATGTATATAAATATGCTGACCTTTCCGGTTAGTGCCATCGGGTTAACAGCAAGCATGATTCAGCGGGCCTCAGCCTCTCAAAAAAGAATAAATGAATTTCTCGATACCTCTTCAGCCATCAGGCAATCTGATCGCATTCCTGAATTGCAATTGGAGGGGAATATAAGTTTTGAAATTGTTGACCTGGTGTATGGCGATACCGGAATCCAGGCATTAAAGAATTTTAACCTGGAAATAAAGAAAGGAGAGAAGATCGCTATTATCGGAAGAACGGGCAGTGGAAAAACAACGATAGCTCAGTTATTATTGAGGATGCATGATCCCTCCCGCGGAAATATCAAATTAGATCAGCATAATATAAAAGAAATACCCCTGGACATCCTGAGAGAACAAATCAGTTATGTGCCACAGGATGTATTCCTGTTTAGTGAAACGGTGCGGAACAATATTGCTTTTGGAATAGAGAAAAATGAGGTAGACACAGTGGAGAAGGCGGCCATACAGGCGCATATACATAAAGAAATAAAGAGCTTTCCCGAGGGTTATAATACTATGATTGGTGAACGGGGAGTAACACTAAGCGGAGGACAAAAACAACGAATATCAATAGCCCGTGCGTTAATAAAAGACCCTGCTATTGTTATTTTTGATGATTGCCTGAGTGCAGTAGATGTAAAAACTGAAAAGGAAATAATAACAAGCCTTAATGAATACCTCAGGAACAAGACCGCCATTATTATCACGCACCGCATTTTTTCTCTTTTTAATTTTGATAATATAGTGGTGGTAGAGGATGGAATGATTGTAGAACAGGGGACTCATCACGACCTGCTGGCCCTGAACGGATTCTATGCTGCGCTCTATTACAGGCAGCAGCGGGAAGAAAAGAGTGGATGACGAATATCCTTCATTGAAGTGCAGGAATCGCTTTAAACACATTCCAGCGCCTCTAAACAAAAAGTCCTTCTCTTTTGGCTGTTTCGAAAACATCAATATATTTGTGACTTATAAAAAGGAAAAGCATTTTTTAAAATCTAAACAGAACTATTGTGGCGTACGAGAATAACGACAAGAAAATCGAAAGTATTTATAGTAAGAGGATCCGTGCAGGAAAGAGAAGGACTTACTTTTTTGATGTGAGAGCTACCCGGGGTAATGATTATTACCTAACAATTACAGAAAGCCGTAAGCGTTTTGACGATAATGGATACGACAGGCACAAGATCTTTTTATATAAGGAAGATTTTAATAAGTTCATAAAAGCGTTGGGTGAGTCAGTAGACTATGTAAAAACAGAACTGATGCCCGATTTTGATTTTGATGCTTTTAATCATGACGAAAATCCCGATGATTATAATAACCAGGAGGCTTCTTCTGGGCAGGAAAACCTTTTTAATGGAGAGGCGGTCGCTAAAGATTTGCAAGTAGAACCTGCTGTTACAATTGCCCAACCGGAGGAGGTAGTGGCTAAAGCCGAAGAAAAAGCTCCAGAAGCTGAAAATATTAAGAACGATACTCAGGAAGAAGTTGATAAATGGTAAAAATGAAAATCTGCGTCAATATGAATGCCTCCTTTTGGGAGGCATTTTTAGTTTTTTCTCCGCTTGGACCCTTTTTTAAATTCTTTCATTACTTCCTCCTTGGTGGGGGGTTCAGGATCAGGCTTCTGCTTGATCCAGATGGTCTTTTCAATCCAGGTTTCAGGATTACTCTTTAATACAGCCTTCACCGTTATTTTTTCTCCAGGAAAATCCGCTGGAATGATCAACTCATTCCCGGAAAACTTACAACCTGAGGAGGAAAATTGAACCTCTTTATCCGTAAGGGGAACCCAACTTCCGTTTGACTGTTTTCCATCAACATTTATGTAGTTATGTGTGCCTTTTTTAAGGCTGTCTGTGTAGAGGTGGAAGTATATACTATCCATTGTTTGTGCCTTCAGGAAACTGATGGTAAGGCTTAATAACGCAACAAAAATGATCTTGACCAATACTCTAAATTTTATTAGTAATAGTGACGCAAACATCCTCACAAAGGTACGGTAGGATGAAAGATCATTCTTAACCGTCAAATTGTCTTCATTCCTTGGTCTGGACCGGACTCAAATCAAATTACTAACTCTTTCCGCTTTTTCTATTTTCCCTGGATTCGCATTTTAATTTTTGAGTTTCAAAAGGGATAGGAGGGGCAAATACTATCAGTAAATCTTAAGCCGAATTTACTGTCAAAATAGTTGACTAATTTGTTTAGTAAAAAGCAGTTTATAGTCATCTATATTTTTGCTAATTAAGTGACCACATGTATTTTGTATTATCTGTTTTAAATTTAAGCATTAATCGACATTATTTAAAATTTAAACATTGAATTTATTGTTGGTTTGTTTATGAATTAATATAGATTATTTAAAATTCAACAAGATATGTAAATATTAAAAATAAATAATTGAAAATGAATATGATACGTTTGTTATTTAAAATTTATTATGGCAAATAATTATGATGGCATAAAAAATTAATATATCGCACGATGGGAAATTCGGAGTTGGTTAAAAACCGGAGTTATTCTGTTGACGGATACGAGCTGGCTTATAATTTTGATTTCAATTTCCCTTTTTGAATAAAAACCACCTATGCTACTTTAATGCTAAAATATTATCATGTTGGATTATTACTGCCTTAATGGCATAGATCTGATCGAGGTAAAAATTCCAATTCTAAGAATCATTTTCAACAATGCGAAACTTTTTGAAAAGTGATCTGGAAAAAATTAACTCTTATCAAACGATGCCTGAGATTAAGCGGTATTTAAATTGAAAACAGTTTCATCGTCTTTATTTGGTTGTTCACTTAGAATGGCGTTAAGGTCCGTTTTTAATAAACGTAACGACATGAAATAATCCTATGACTGGATCCGTAGCCATTATGGAAATTTAGGAGTGGGGATTCTTAGTTTAAATTAAAAACATGGTTCGGATATTCGGATACCTGGTATTTCTGCTATTTATAGGCTGCCAAATAGAAAATGATGTCAAGGTCAAGGCCAGTGGCCATTCAGAATCTAAGAATGAGAATCCCTATAAGAAAAGAATTGGAACTATTCCCTTGCCCTTGGGTTACAAAGAATGGAACAAGACAGCCTTTCTTTTGGTGAATGGCTAAGGACAATTTCCCTAAAAAATGATAACCGCGTTTATCTGTTCGACGGTTCTCTGAAAAAGAACCAATGGGCTCAATTTGGAGTTTTGAGTATTCCGGTTGGCACTAAAGATCTGCAGCAATGTGCGGATGCAATAATGAGATTGCGGGCGGAATATTTGTTTGGCAAAAAAAGATACAGTGAAATTGTGTTTAAAGATAATAATGGAAAACAATATGCCTGGGGAGGAGGAAATAACAGGACAAGATTTGAATTATATCTGGAGCAAGTTTTTGGATATTGTGGAACGGCTTCTCTTGAAAAACAATTAAATCAAATTAGGATTTCTGAGATTTATCCAGGATGTGTATTTATTAAGGGAGGGTTTCCCGGCCATGCCATGATAGTAGCTGATCTAGCCATTAACAAGGAAGGAAAGAAAATCTTTCTTCTTGCCCAGGGGTATATGCCAGCCCAGGATATCCACATTGTTATAAATCCAATGGATGAAAAGTTAAGTCCCTGGTACGAAGTAACCCACCAGCCAAGTACACGGTCAGTTCAATAATACTGCATGGTACATTTGCTCTCAATCATTTTATAGAGTTATGGATCAAGGTGCAAACAAGATAGCTCGTTTGAGACGTTCAAAAATTCAGATAGAAGAACTGCT
>JBGTNK010000150.1:0-5219 GCA_041743125.1 Chitinophagaceae bacterium | reverse complement strand
GTAACCATTTGAAAATCAGAGGATAATTGCCTATAGCATAGGAGAAGTTTGGCATATACCTGATCCAAATAATGGTTCAATTCCTTCCCTTCAGGGGTTCTAAGGGCTGTTTTCTTGGCTTTGGTGTCCCAATAGGTAACCGATGCCTCTCTTTTTAAACTAATTTCGGCCCGCTTTCCATCGACCGTAATACGTGCATAAATGGGAGCGAAATCGCCATTTTTTTTGGCCAGATTTAGCCAGAAATGAATACTAAAAGTTCTTGAAGACTGCATAAACTCTCGCTTTTTTGTGAATACTCGATTTTTTAGATAAGTCAAATCGAAGCGAAAGTCAAACGCTATATGATTGCCAATGTAATGAAAAAATCGGACCTAATTTAGGTAACCGAATAGGTAACTTTTAAACCGATATTAAAGCTATTTAAATGAAATCAAAAAAAATGGATATTATTGATAATCATATAATTAGCTACATTTTGATATTTAAAAATACCCATTTTGTCGGGATGACAGAGTTAGAACTTCGTTTCCATACCCTTAATAACCAATATTTTATCTCAATTTTTTCAGAATAGGACACCGTTCAGGGCACCTAGAACAGCGTTTTGACGCTTTCGTACTATAAATATAAGACAGGAAAATCTAAATGAATTCAAAGGAGTACAAATTTTATTCAATTCATCGTTTATTTGAACTTTAATCAGGCTATAAGAGCATAAAAATACCCACGACAACAAAAAATAGCACTATCACAATTATCCATAAAAATCGTAAGTTGTTCGGTTTATATATAAATAGACCAAATTTACTTCCGCTCTTTTCCATATCAATTTGATTGCCCTTTAAGTAATATAAACTATTAATGGGGCTTTGGCAAGGTATTATCCTGTGCATTGTTTATTTAAACTTTCATTTTCTGATGGCCAGCGGCACTGCTTGGTTCTGTTTATAAAACCAGGGTAATATGCAACTCAAGAATACGTAACTCCGTTTACGTCCCATTGGCCGAAGTTGTTTTTGCAGCATCCTCACAAAATCCATGGCCCGTAGGGAATTGCCGTTGCCATAGATTCTAATATGCACCTTTTTTATGGTGCAGTTCCTTGGGGCTCCCCTCCTCAACTAGCCGTTTCAGTTTTAACACCAAGATTTTGAGTAGCGCCATAACAGGGCACGAGCGTACCGCTCGTACCTAAAGGGACAGTTTTGAATTGCAAGGCAAATATATCAACTAACTTTTTGAGCCAAGGGTCTTCAAAAAAAATTATTTAGTGCAAGATTATAGGCTCGAACCTTTAAAAGTTTCATTATGTGTTTATTTGTCTTGTTTAAATAAACGCTTATGAAATTTAAGCTGTTAAAATTCGCTTTGATGTCCAATGGAATATTTTCCTCACTAATGGGCATCCTCATACTTGTGGTTGCTACTAAGTTAAATTCTTTTATAGGCATCGATTATCCTTGGTGGTCATTAGGAGTGTTTTTATTGGGGTTTGGAATATTTCTAATATATATATCCAGAACGGGGAAATTAAATCCAGTATTGATTAAATCCATCATTGTTGCTGATATATTATGGGTGCTTGTTTCTGTAATACTTCTGTTAATTATGGAACTGACCAGAACTGGCGTATGGGCCATTGTTATCTGCGGATTAATCGTAGCCGATTTCGCGATTTTCCAATGGATTGGATTAAAAAAAATAATTAAAAACTAGTTGATATGAAGGCTATTATGGCAATTATTTTATGCGCCTTTTTTGCTTCAATCTGTGCTCAGGAATTAGTGGATTTAAGATCTTCGGAATTTAAGATGAATAACATTGGGGAAGATAATTCGCAAAAGGCTAGGGATATATTGAACGAGACGATTCGGGCCCACGGATGGGATAAAGTGGGTTCGAACGATACACTAATTATCCATTATCAAGATATTTGGTCTGAAAAGGGTAAAGCGTTAAATCCGTGGCCAAAAGATTACCACAGCCTGATTCAAAAATTCAAGATAGCTGATTTCAACAATTCCACTATTGTACTAAAAGGTGGGGCTAAGGATGGCTATGTTTATGGAATTGATGATGGATGCACCTTTGAAGGAGCAAGTTTAGATTCTATTGAGATAAAACCTAATCCATATATGAAGTTTTTTCTTACTACCTATGAGTACTTTTATAAAATGCCATATATGACCAAATATATACCAATAAAATATTATTTAGGTGAAACAACGGTCAATGGGGTAACATATCAGAAAGTTTTTGGGAGTTGGACTCACGAACCTTCCATTGAATATGACCAATATATTTTCTGGATCAATAAGAAAACTAAATTTCTTGAATTTGTAAGTTATACGATAAGGGAACTTGGTGGCACAAACATGGGCAATATGTTTTTCAGTGAATTTAAAAGCTTTGGAAAGCTTATTGTTCCTACCATTCAGAAAGTTGTAAAAAAACCAGGAGATACTGATGATCTTCACACTCTTAAACTCATAGACCTTAAAATCAAGTAGTTTACGGAAAAATTCCTTTCATATCAAATTCCTGTCCAAAAATCAAAGGGACGAAAGTCCATGTCATTAAAAGTTTCCTTGATCTGGCAATATCCTTGAAAATAATAGCCAATAAAATGCCAATGATTTTCATTCCGCTCTTAATTTGTCAGGTATATCCATAGTGCCCTTTACTTTAGAATTTATATACTGGGTTGGGGTCATCCCAACAAAGTGCTTAAAGGATTTGTTAAAGGTGGATTTCGATTGAAACCCTACTTCGTAAGCTATCTCAATGATGGTTACATTTCTTTTGTTCTGCAGCATTTCAGCTGCATCCTTAATTCGTTTGGAATTTATAAAATCATTAAAATTTTGTTCAAGTTCCCTATTTAAAAGTTCTGATAATTTATTAGGCGATGTTGCTAATAATTTAGATAAAGAGTGCAGTGATATTTCTGGATCGTGGTGCACTTTATTTTCTTGGACAATGTTTAGAAGGTCGTTGCGAAGCGTATTCATTTCTTTGACATCTGTCAGGTTCGGCTTTACATAATCTAATTTTTCTTTGAGCACATTTTTATTTAAAATTGCTTGGTACCCTATATAGTAGATAAGAATTGAAATTAATGTACCAAACAAATAGTATGGAAGGGTGTAAATAGTCTTCCCATCCATCAATAAATTAAGAGAGAGCCATATAAGATATATTGACCAGACTATAAAATTAGCTTTAACTATTACTTGTAACCAATTGGATTGTGGCCCACGTTTAGTTTTAACTAGTTTAAAGCTTAATTGAAGGTAAATTAGAATGTGCATTAACTCTAGTACCCAACCAATTTCCCATAGTATGGGCAATTGATTGCTGCTTTTTATGGACGCAATTAAATCTAATTTAACAGCTGTTGGGACCGCAAATTCTGGTAATAACAATAATGTCGCTATTATAAATGGCAAGAGATGTAGTGCATCCTCCTTATGTAGCTTTCTTGAAGTAGCCAAACGAAACTTTATGTACAGAAATAAACTTGGCCCAATTAAAAAAAACAAGGGGAAAGGTACACCTAATAGATGAACGAATATATCCGGAAATACTCTTATTAACTCTGGAATGGCTATTAGGAGGCTAAATATGATGATGTTCAGAGCTAATATTCTATTGTAATTTGCTTTGGAGTATACTAGAATTGTAATGGCGAGAAGGATACCGTGTATACCTCCCGAAATAATTATGAATGGCACTATTTGATCAAGGAAATTCATCGTTTATTTGAACTTTTGTCTTTCTGCTTTCTTAAATAATAATTATATACGGCGCTCATTATGGGATAAATAACACCTCCTAAAACAAAGGTATTAATATTCAACTTACTATTTATTGAGATGAAAAGTGGTTCGTTTTCATGTTCCTGTAGTGGAATAACAATTAACCTAACTCATCACGTTTTGTTAGAACTTAAATAATAATTAAACACCAAACTAGTTCTACCTGGTGGTGCCAAATAGCCAAACACCTGTCTAAGACCGGAAATCGGATAAATCGAATATTGATGTTAAGTCAGGTGGCTAATTTAATAAGTAATGCATCAATATCAGCTGATATATTGTCTGCAGTAATTACACGTCCATCTTTTGAATTAAGAACATCAAAACTTACGGTAATCCAACCGTGAAACTCAAGATGATTAATAAACATTTTTTTGAATAACTCCATTGAATCATATTCAGACTTTGTAGCTAAACAAAAAGGAAAATTCTCTTGCTTCCAGAATTCATACCAAATCCCAAAATATAGTATATTCTTTCCTGTATCCGTGTTCTCAAAGTACAATCCGTATTCTACGTCACTTACCTTTTTATAAACTTTAATATTTCTTAATCTTCTTGGATGATTGTATATAAAATCTACTATCTCCATTAACTTATACATTAGTCCTCCGAGGTCATTAGTTTGCAATAGATTTAATTCTTCAGTAGTAAAAAATATTTTCTGCATTGGAAACCATATTTTTGAAAAATTAATAAAGTGCCTTATAGCTATATTCTCAACATCAGTAGTTACTCCATCAAAATAATTTATAAAATCTTCCCAATAAAATAAATCAAAAATTATTACCTCATTATTTAAATAGTTCTCAAACTTGGAGCGTAGTTCATGTTGATATTTGTAATGCTTTGGAACAATAAAAATTAGAATTTTAAACTTTTCTTCAGCAGCGTTAAGGATGTTCAAATAACCATCTGGTTGGTATTGAGTTAACATGGTTCCTAATGAAACCTTACTTTCAATTAGAATCAAGGATTTTTGAGTTTTAATCTGTATATCAGGTATCCCTTTTGACTCGTAAAACGCTTGAGTCTCAAGATCTGAGTAAGTAAATCTTAAAGATTCAATATCTAATTTTAATTTTGAGCTAAGGAGTTTTATAAGGTTATCTCTGAAATTGTCAAATTGCATAAGATTGGCAAGACACTCTGAAAATGAATCTTCATTTCTTATTAACCGGTGGTATATGTTTTCTTCTCTCAATTTTCTCCCCCTATATAACCTACTGTAAGTGAAAAATGCAATATGCACTATAATGGATATTCCGGGGTAAACTGTACAGGTAATTCCTGAGCAAAGTGAACAGGCGATTCCTGCCCAAACTGTACAGGTGATTCCTGAGCAAAGTGAACAGGCAATTCCTGCCCAAAGTGAACAGGTAATTCCGGGGCAAAGTG
>JBGTNK010000149.1:0-5391 GCA_041743125.1 Chitinophagaceae bacterium | reverse complement strand
TACCATTTCTCAATTAACGATTGAAAAGTCAGGTGGAGCTACTGTAACAATGACTGGCAATATTTCAGAAGTATTTATGCTTTTCATCAATTCCGGTACCTTATTTACCAATACCAATTCAATTACGCAGGATGCCGGCGGCGGACTATTATTAATTGCAAACGGCGCTACTTTAAAATTGGGCGGCAATAATTCTCTGCCAGGTTTCAGTGCATACGGTCTTGATGTATTTAGTACGGTGGAGTATGCCGGGGTAAACCAAATTGTGGGAAATGCAGCAGCTTATGGCAACCTGACCATTTCAACAGCAGGAACAAAAACGGCATCGGTGCCGCTGAACATACAAAATAATTTTACCTTATCAGCAGGTACATTTTCATCCTCTACCAGTGCTACACATACCCTTGGTGGTAACTGGCTGATGACAGGGGGAACATTTTCGAATGCGTCCAATACCATTCTATTTAATGGTACAGGCACTCAGTCTATCAGCAGTACAGGAGCATTTAATAATGTAACTATTAATAAATCTTCAGGTTTGGCAAATCTTTCATCTAATGTAACTATCAATGCTATACTGAATCTGACCGCAGGAAAAATATCTATCGGAAATAATAATCTAACAATGGGCAATTCGGCTACCACTATAAATGCCAATGTAAATAGTTATATCATTGCTACAGGTAGCGGCACTTTAAACCAGCAGGTGGTTGCTGCAGGAAGCAAAATATTTCCGGTTGGATTACCGGTATATTATGCGCCGGCAACTGTGGGCCTAGCAGCGGGGTCTGTAGCTGATGTCATTAAGGTAAACATGTTAACAGCTCCTTACCATGGAGGGCTATCGGGAGATCCGGCAACTAATTATGCGGTCAATGCAACCTGGTTAATTGAGGAAGCGGTACCCGGAGGATCTACTGCAACTATAACTTTACAATGGCCCCAGGCGCTTGAATTGCCCGGGTTCAACAGAGCATTAAGCCGCCTGGCTCATTTTACATCAGGTGCATGGGAATTTGGTCCGGCCGATATTGCGGCAAGCGGATCAAACCCATATTCAGTTACCCGTTCCGGATTTACCAGCTTTTCTCCATTTGCTGTCAGCACATATGGTGCATTGCCTGTAACCTGGTTAAGCATAAGTGGTAGAAATGAAAATAAAAATAATATCATTAACTGGCGTGTTGCCAGTGAGGAAAATAATGACCATTATGTTGTAGAAGTTTCCACGGGAAGAAATCTTTTTTCACCTATTGGGAAAATAGCGGGAGCCGGTACCACAAATATCGAACAGCGATATCAATTTATTCATTACAATGTAACAGAGCGGGAATATTATTATCGTATAAAGCAGGTAGATATTGATGGACGATATTCTTATTCGAAAGTGGTAAAAATAATTACGAATAATACCGGGGCAAACGGCGTCACGATATTAAACAATCCGGTGCAGGACCGGCTGGTTGTATCTTTTACCGCCAACAGGATGATGAGTGGATCGATCCATATTACTGATGCAACAGGCCGTGAAGTTCACCGGCAAAAAATTAAATTGGGTATAGGTAATACAGTTACAGATATCGGGGGATTCAATTATGCATCCGGAATTTATTACCTGGCTTTTGTAAGTGACGACGGCAGCAGGGAGGTAGTTAAGTTCATTAAAAAATAAGAAATATAATTCATGGGATCAGGCTAGTTTCTTAAAACGAAAGTAGAACAAATAAACTACCGGGCCTTCGGTGCAGATACTGAAAAAGTAAAAGATAAGTAAGGTTAATTAGTCGTCCCTTAAAAACCAAGGTAATCCACAATTGGCAAGAGTTTAAGGATAAATAAGATTGAAAATATCTGCGGGAAAAGAGAAATTTGGGTTCAAAATCTTGCAGAATTTTATGCTTGCAAAAACCCAATCCCCATCACAACTTGGCTTCTATAGCACCTTTGAAGAACAGCTTAGCCATCAGCACCCTTTGTATATTTTAGCCAACCAAATTGTTCCTCAGTTGTTGGATATGGGTTCAGTTTAGCTTATTAAGTTTTTGATCGCCGAGATAAAGATGGCGTTAAGACAATTTTGCCGGCAGCTAAAAAAATCCCCCTTTTATTTAAAATAGAAAGTGACATTGCATATTCTATTAATCGCTTAAACAATCAATCAGCCTGCTATATGAAATACATAACCTCCATCTTTTATACAGCTAGGGTGGGCTGATAAGCAACATATTTTTGTTACCACGATGGTTGGTAACCCGGTTTTGCTGAAGTACCAGGATAACTAAAACAGAATAATAGCTGTACTTCTACAAAGTCGCTTTTTTTTTGCCTGTTTTATTCTTCTTGCTGGTTAATAAAATGACGGCTTCGGATAATGACCCAGAAACAAAAGTTGCAAGCCCGAACCACATGAAGAATGTAATGATAACGCCGTCAAGAATTCTTATTAACAGGGTAAAAGATAAAAAGCAAAAACCGGTTACCCATAGTAGCGTCGGCAGGGAAAAATCTTTCTCTTCAATTTCTTCCATAGATTTGATTTTGTATTTTAGTTAATGATTAATCGGAGAGTAAATAATATGTACAGGTGAAAGGGAAAATGCCCTGGCATTTAATTGTTGACTGTGCTTCACTTCCTGCGCTATCAATTTTTTTAAAGCCAGCAGCACATCATTAACTTCCTGTGATTTATTTTCTTTAACCAGTTCTTCCATTTGCAAAGCAAGGTGACAGGCCATTGGCATTCTGATGTTAATGAGCAAACCTTTTAAAGCGTAAGTTGCAAATTGAAACCTGTACGCATCATAATTGGCAATGGCAAATTCAATGTCTGACAAACGGGCGGCTACCTGTTTCAGAAACATATTAATTAAGGAAAAAGGTTCTGTTTCATAACCGGTTGTTTTTTTTGCCGTCCATTCAGAGTGGTAGATCGCTCTTTCCTTTACCGGAAGGGGGGGTGCTATATTTTCAAAAAACTTATTAAACTTGTTAATAGCGGTAAAAGAATGCACCGGTTCTTTGAACCGAATGGGTTTGCTGATTCTGTCCGGTACGACAGTATATAAAATTTCGTTGTTTACTCCGGCAAAAGTGTCCCGCTCAAGGCTCTTTTTTGTTGTTTTGGCTGCAGGTTGTATACTAAAAAAAATTTTCATGGGTAGGGTAAATTGTTATGCGTTATTTGAGTGTTCACCAAAAAAATATCAAGGGTAATATTACTTCAGATCAGATGTAGCGTATAATTAACAGGAGAATGATTTTTCTTTATACCGAATGAATTTAGTAGGGGCTAAGTATTTCTGCGTATCAGGTAAAAAATCAGATAGCCGACTGAACAATGAAGTACGCCGGGAGACAACAAAATCTCCCGAATTGACATGGAGTAATAAGTGGTTGACATTAAAAAAGGGCGGCAGCATGCAACGGGGTTTTTGTTGTTTTCATAAAACAGCAATAATAAAGAATGTCATACCCATGCGCAGAGCTTTGAAAGTATAAAGGCGTATTTTCTGAAACATCCATTTAAAAAACTCCTGGCGGTTTCCCACCAGACGATACTGACGGATCAGCATTATGATTAAGGCAGCTAACATAAGGGAGGGAAGGTTATATTATGGGAGAGATGATTAATTAGAGTTGACGTATGTAATAAAACAATAGGGGTCGATGGAGGATTCGCTTAATACAGGATCATTGTAGGTTCCCATGCTGATGCAAAGAAAATGATCGGCCGGAATAATTTGGCAGATAAAACTTTCTTTTTTTACCGGATGTCCATCTGCCAGTTCAGGCAACAGTTCACCCACCAGTCCATCCCAGCAAGCCTTTTCCAGTTTTTCATGAGGGAAAGAATTTCTTTCTTCTTTACTATCAGCGTTACGGCTGCAGAGTTCTTTTCCGGCAAAGCTGGTACCGGTTAACAAAAGGACTTCCTGGTTGATTTGTTGAGGTTTCATAAAGAATTATTTTTTCATTTAAACTGAATGATAATATTTGTTTTCATCAATTCCGGATTGCTGATATAAATATCATTCAGGATATGGCGGATAGCAAAAAAACAGACCGGTGATATTGTTTTATACCAAATGAATTTAGTGGTGGCTACGTAGTTCCTTATAGCGGAACTGATCAGCGATAAACCTGTGTGCAGCTTTTGTAATTGGCTCCTCAACAGGGACGGAACCGGAGCTATAAAAGCAGTATGCCTGCAGATCAGGATTTGTGTGAATGTGCTTCTAAACTTTAAGATTCTGGCAAAAAAAATCCTCTTTTGCCAGAGGATAGATTTAAAGGTTTGGTCATTCATAGGTCGGATTTCAAACGGGCTTTTCAAGGGATAAGGATTGCGTTCAAAGGTTCATCGGTTTGGCAGGGAAAATATTTTTCATAATCGATATTTGATCTGCTATTGGTTACTGGTTTTGGTTTTTCACCTGATTGTTTGTTGCTGTTGTAAAGATGAGCTGCAAATAAAGGGTATGCAACTATTTGAGCCATTGAATTTGCTATATATCAAATGCATTTAGAAGGGGCTAAGTAGTTTTGCATAATAACTAGTGTAGTGTAGATTCCATATTTAGAACAGTAAATCCAACTTCTTTGAATACAGGACCAACGCTTATTTTCAATTCCAGCGTACTATTCCAGAACTATCAAAGCTTATCCTCCCCATCATTGCAATTTATTTTCTTTGTTGTTTCTAAAATACCTTCCTGCCGGTAAAGGAAAAAGAGCTGCAAATGACCTGCAATTGGTTTTGTAAAAAAAACACTGTCATAATACTTGTCAATTAATAGTAAGATCGGTGGTATTGATAAAGTTAATAAGGGATGCCGTGTTCTTTAATTTCAGCTTTTTGAGAATATTATGCCGGTGTACTTCCACCGTACGGGTGGTAATGACTAACTGCGAAGAAATTTCTTTGGATGAAAGACCGTTTTTTATGAGTCTAATGATTTCAATTTCCCGCAAAGACAAATCTTTTGCATCGGGCCCGGCAGGTTCATTGTTCAGCGCCTGGTCCGATAAAATATCTTTTATTTCTGTACACACATAAACCCTGCCTTTCATCACTTCTTCAATGGCTTTAAACATTTCATCATGCGATGAGTTTTTGGTTACATATCCTTTGGCGCCAAGCTTCAGCATTTTTTTGACATACGCTGGCTGGTTATGCATAGAAACGGCAATGATCCTGGTGCCGGGTGAAAATTTCCGTATCTGCGGCACTGCATCCAGCCCCGAAGCATTCGCCAGATTAATATCTAATAAAACAATATCGGGCCTTTTGATTTTTATCATTTCAATGGCTTCATCTAATGTTCCGCTTTCTCCTGTTATTTCAATTTCTTTATCAGAGGCAAACATTTTTGCCCACATTTCTCTTATTAA
>JBGTNK010000148.1:0-47208 GCA_041743125.1 Chitinophagaceae bacterium | reverse complement strand
GCCATTTCATTGGCGGCTATTTGCATATCAGGAAAGAACATAAATCCAAAGCGGCAACTGATCGCATCAAAACTATTATCGTCAAATGGTAATTCAGAAACGTCGCAGACCCTGGTTTCAATATTCCCGATGCCGCGACGTTGTGCATTTTCTTTTGCTATCTCCAGCATATCCTGCGCTACATCTGTCAACACTACCTTGCCTCTGTCAAGCATGGAAGCAATGGTAAGGCCCGGTTCTCCTGTACCGGCTGCTATATCCAGTATTTTATCATTACCTGAAGGCTTGATCTTTTTAATGATAGCCTCACCCAGGGGATTCAAAAATTCCATGGTAAGATTGTCCCATTTTTTCCATCCCGCTGAAAATTTATTCCAGGATTGTTTTTGCTGGTCTCTTATTTCTTCTAATTCGGTATTCATACTCGCAGGATTTAATAAATGAAGAGATATTATTTCAGGAACCCTTTCAAGTTAGAAAAAAAGGAGGAGACCATCATGAAACTATAATTATTTTCTTAACTAACCAGGCTGGTATATTTTAGAACGGAAGATTTTCGATGTGGGTTGGTTTGTGCTCTACTACTTCTTTCAGGCCGCCAAGCACCCTAAGCCAGTTTTGTTCAGCATGTAGTTTTAGGCTGTCATCTGAAATGTTTTCCTGTGTAACAGTAAGCTGGGTTTGATTCTTACCAGGTGCTAATTCATAGGTTATGATAAAATAATTTTCGGGCTTATCTTCCAATCCTGAAAGCAAACTCCAAAAGCTATAGCGCAATAATTCTAAAGGCACTTTGTCCAATATAATTCCTTTGTCCCGATAGGATCTTCCCTCCCATTCTCCGCTAAAATTTATTGGTGTTCCTACTTTCCATGTTGATTCTGCATTGGTGCCGAATAAATATTGTTTAATAATAGAAGGAGTAGTAAGTGCTTCCCATACCTGTACGGATGGGGCCTTTATATGGATACTAACCCTGGCTATTAATTTATTTTTCATATGCGATCTTTTGTTATAATTTGAAAATAATATGCCAGAAAAAATAAAAGGAAATTTTTTCATCCCTTTCCTATATTATGGTTTCTGCATTTTTAACATATTAAAAAGGTAAACCCAGGAAAGCTTACATACCAGGTTGAAAGAGAGAGAAAAAAAATAAGAAATAAAAACGATAGAACTAAAACGTTAAAACTCTGCCACATAAAATGAATCAAATTAATAGCCTCAATGATTGGAACAGAAGGAAATTTATTTTTACATCGGCTAAAGCTGTCGGTGCCGCTGCATTCCTTCACCAGTCTGTTATCGCCAGCGCCAGCGAAAAAGTAATTCACCAGGCGGCCATGACGGTGGGAGAAATAATGGATTCCTTTATCAATGAAGTGCCCGGCGCTCCCTTTTCTGCCACCGTTGATACATTAAAAGCCGGTAACCGGGAAATAAAAGTTAGCGGTATTGTTACCACCATGTTTGCTACAATGGAAGTAATAAAAAAAACGATAGACAGGGGTTCTAATTTTATTATTGCACATGAACCTACCTTTTATAACCACGCTGATGAAACCAACTGGTTAGAAAATGATAAAGTGTACCGCACGAAAATGGATTTGCTAAAAAAACACCAGGTAGCGGTCTGGAGAAACCATGATTATATCCACCGGCATATACCGGATGGGGTGTTATCATCTGTTGTGTCGCGGCTGGGTTGGACCGATCATTTTACCGTTAGTAATCACATGGCCCGGTTGCCGGCCATGACTTTAAATACTCTGATACAGCATACGAAAAAACGAATGGGAATAGATATAGTAAGATATATTGGTAACCTGGATGAAACCTGCAGCAAAATTTTATTGATGCCAGGCGCTGCAGGTGGCAGAAGACAGATAGAATCAATAAGTAAAGAACAACCCGACACACTTATTTGCGGTGAGATACAGGAATGGGAAACAGCGGAATATGTGAGAGATGCAAGAGCTGGCGGGCAAAAGATTTCATTGATCGTATTAGGACATATAGCCAGTGAAGAACCCGGCTCTGAATATATGGCCGACTGGCTGAGAAAAAAATTTCCTGCCATTCCGGTTGATCATATGCCTGCCGGTAATTCATTGTCTTTTGCATAAGTAAAATTCAATTGTCCGGTATAATCATTATGTTCATATCTATCTGACTGGTCCAAAAAGTTTACCTGGATACAGAAATTTTGCCAGGTTTATTTTTAGCTGAATAATACATGTATCTATTATATACCAAAAATCAAATGAAAATCATCCTGCTGTTGTTTATAAATATTATTACCATGAATGCGCTTGCTCAGCTAAACCCTATCCGTTCCGGCGTTTATCATTGGGCTGAGTTGCCCGTAAAAAAAGAGGGACAACGGGAAGGCCGGAAAATTGCAGAGGGGACAACGCATGAATTTGAATATTTGGAAATGCATGCCACTACCCAGGAAAAAGGCGCCATTCCCCGCCCACCACATATGCAGGATGATATTGAAGAAATATTAATTATCAAAGAAGGAAAGGTTAAATGCACCATCGGTGATAAATCGGAAATACTGGGACCTGGCAGTGTAATCCTGATACCGCCACTGGAATCACAGACCTTTGAAAATATTGGTGACGGACCTCTTATCTATTATGTTTTTATGTTCCGGTCCAAATTGATGAGTATGGAAAGAAGCAGGAATGCAGGAGGTTTTTTGTTAATTCATGGTAATGCAATACCCTCATTAAAAACCAATACCGGCCATCTTCAAAAATATTTTAACCGGCCCACGGCCATGTGTGAAAATTTTGAAGTGTCCCTGGTAACGATGGATACAAAAGGACCCGCTCATGCATTACATTCCCATGCAGACACTGAAATAATTCTGGTAACAGAAGGAATAACAGAAATGGTGATCGATGGAAAAAAATTAAGTGCCGGCCCGGGTGATCTGTATATGATTGAAAGCGGGCAGCCCTACCACATTCTAAATACAGCAGATAAGCCGTGCCGTTATCTTATTTTGAAATGGAGATAAGGGTAATTACAATTTCATGATCTCATCCCATACTTTTTTTAAAACAGGAATTCCATTTTCCGTGTTTCTTTTCCGGCTTTGTAAAACACGTTCGCCGGGATAGGTGATTTTTTTTGAAGGATCTGCCTTTACAGACTGGTGATAGTCTTCAATAATATTCTCCACTGTTTTTGTTATCAGGGAGTGATTGCTCAGCTTTGATATATCAATAGCAATAAACAGTTGCGAAATATTGGTCTCAAGCCCTGATTGAGTGATCTGGTGGCCTGCCAGTCCACCGGATAAAATCGCCGAAAGGATATCGAGCAATAAGGACATACCTGCACCCTTCCAATAGCCAATGGGTAGTGCACGTCTTGATGCCAGGACCTCTGCCGGATCATTAGTCAATTCGCCATCCTTATTAAAACCACCGTGCACTGCCAGTTTTTCATTCCTGAATACTGATAACTCCATCGCGCCAAACGAATATTGGGACATGGCCATGTCCAATACGATGGCTTCATCCTTAAATGGCAATGCCATTACAAATGGATTGTTGCCCAGCCGGGAATCAATAGCACCCCAGGCCGGCATTACCCCAATGGTATTTGTAATTCCAATAAAAACGTATCCGGCTTTGGCAGCATGCCAGCCGTAAGTGCCCCCTCTTATCCAATGGTTGGTGTTGGCTAATGCTACGCAACCAATTCCATTTTCACTGGCCAGCTTCATGGCCGATTCGGTGGCGTGTATTGCATTGAGTGTTCCCGGCCCCTGGTTGCCATCCCATTGCTCCAGGGCCCCAAACTTATGATGCAAAGAAGGAATGGCATGTGGTTGCACATGACCTTCCTTAACATACTTTACAAATGTGGGAAAACGGTTTACGCCATGTGTGTAAATACCATCTACGCTATTGTCGGTAAAAATATTGGCTATAGCATTGGCTCTTTCATTGGTAAAATCCAGGTCAAGCAAAAGGGAAGCAAAACGCTGCTGCATTTCTGCCGCTGAGATATAAATTGTGTTGTTGTCCATTATTTAATTTGATATCTTTTTTGGGACTGAAAAAATTAAAAAAAGAAGGAGAGTATAAGCAATGAAGGAAATAAATCATCATCCTACCTGCAGTTGCACCTTTAACGCATTTACTTTATCAGCTGCCAGGTCCATAGCTTTTGTTACATCATCAATGGGTAAAACGCCGGTAATAAAAGGTTGCAAATTTATTCTTCCGGAATCCACCAGCCGGATAGCTTCCTCAAAAACATTTCCATACCGGAACGATCCCACAAATTGTATTTCTCTTACCATCACCTGGTTTGCAGGCAGTGGAATATCTTCTTTGCCCAGGGTTCCAATCTGAACAATTGTACCACCCGGCCTTACCAGGTCAAATGCCTGCCTTAATGCCGGCCTTGCACCGGACGCCTCAAAGATCACATCAAAACCATCGGTGGTTATTTCTTTTGCTTGTCCGTGTATATTTTTTTCAGAAGGATCCAATACAAAATCCACCCCGCATTCCAGTGCTGCATTTCTTCTTTCAGTGACGATATCACTTATAACCACAGGCACAGCACCATAAGCCCTGGCCGATAGTGCGGTCAATAGTCCAATGGTTCCTCCACCGGTTACCAATACTTGTTTTCCGGAAACCCCGCCCGATCGTTTTACAGCCTGCAAGGCAACGGCCAGTGGTTCCATCATAGCGCCCAAACCATCATCCATACTTGCGGGGAGTATGTGACATTGATCGGCCCTTACTAGTACAAATTCAGCCATAGCCCCATTGGTTGGGGGATTGGTACTTCCGCTTCCCAGCATGATGGTGTTAGGACAAAGATTGCTGCGTCCGCTTTTGCAATAGGAGCAAAAACGGCAAGCCCTTGCCGGATTTACAGTAACCCTTGAACCAGGTACCAGCGAAGAAACGTCGTCCGCTACCGTTAGCACTTCAGCTGTCAACTCATGACCCAGTATGAACGGGCGGGAAGGAATAAATCCGCCGCAATAACCATCTTCAAAATAATGGAGATCGGATCCGCAGATGCCCACTCTCTTTACACGAAGGACTGCCATGCCCGGCTGTAAGTCCGGCATCTGAAAATCCTGCAAGCGTAAATCTTTGGCGCCATGCAGCAAAACGGCTTTCATTATTTTTGTCATGATAGCAGCAGTTAATTGATTGGTTTATTTTTTTTAAAAAATATGATCTTATAACAGGTGAAGCTTATTGGTATTTTAATGGAAGTAATTGTGCATTTTTTTGAGCTTTCAGTGCCAGTTCTGTTGCCAGAAAACAGTGCTCCTGCGTCATCGCTGTTTCTGTACGATTGATGATATCATCTACAAAATTTTGCCCAAACGGAAGGGGTTCATTATTGCAGTCAATATATTTCATTTCTTTTTGATCTACCAGGTAAAGATGGTTGCTTCCTTTATGATTAACAATATCTGTGTTTTTCCTGATCTCAATATATCCTTGGGTGCCCAGGATGGTTAGGCGTCCATCGCCCCAGGTATCTAACCCGTCAGGGGTAAACCAATCTACCCGGATATAACCCGTACCCCCGTTACCTCTGATCATCACATCACCAAAGTCTTCAAAATGCGGGTATTGAGAATGATTTACGTTGCCGGTTTGAGAAGCTACAATTTCTGCTTTTGTGGATCCGGTGAAAAACAAAAATTGATCGAACTGGTGTGAACCAATATCGGTGATAATACCACCAAATCTCTTTTTGTCGAAGAACCAATCCGGGCGGCTGTTTAAACTGATACGATGAGGGCCCAGCCCAATGGTTTGAATCACTTTTCCAATAGCACCGGTTTTTACCAATTGACCGGCCTTAATTGTAGCCCGGTTTTCTAACCGCTCACTATACATGATAGAGTAAATCCGTTTCGTCTCCTTTTGCACCTTGCGTACACTGGCCAGCTGTTCCAACGTAGTGATTCCGGGTTTGTCTACCAGGTAGTCTTTACCATGTTTCATCACTTTAATACCTAGCGGTGCACGTTCATCTGGAATACCGGAACTTAAAATGAGTTGAATACTTTTATCTTCCAGGATCTCTTTTTCGCTTGCCGCCTGTTTTATTGCCGGGTATTTTTTTAAAAAGGTGGCAGCAAGTTCAGGTTCTTTAGCAAAGAAAGAAACCATTTGCCCTCCGCCTCTTGTCACTGCATCAGCCATAGAATAAATATGACCATGATTTATTCCTATAACAGAAAACCGAATTCTGGATTCAACCCGTGATACTTTATTTTCTTCTCCCTTTTCTAAAGAAGAAGCTCCGGGATCCGCTTGCATTTCCTTGGCCATGGCAGGGAACATGACAATACCGGCGGTGGTAGCAGCTGCATCTTTAATAAATCGCCGGCGGTTAAATTGAGAATCATTCATCAGAAAATAATTTAATGAAAGTTACTGCTAGTTTCTTAAACAAGCGTCATCGGTTTTTTTATTGTACAGGCTATATTGTTCAGCACTTATAGAATGGAATTAACAGCTGAGTGGGATCAGGATATAAGAAAAGGTAGATTGAAAAGTGCTGTTCAATTGGTCTTTAATAACCACTAATAAATTTTCATCAATCTTCCAATAGTATGGTGAAGAAGAGATGACGGATCGATCATGGTTTCCAGGATAGAATAATGATTCGTGCCGGGTATAAAAATTAACTCTGATGGAATTTTCTTCTCCCATTTTTCATATAGCTCTTTACTTTGATCGAGAAATTCATTGGTTTCATCGCTACCCACCACTATTTTTATTGGGCATTTTATTGCGGGCAATAAACGGACAGGACTATTTCGTAATGCTGACTCCATATCCATATCCAGGTTCTGATTTATATCTGATAGCTGTATTGGTATTAAATTATATAACCCGCTGATCGCACAAACTCCTTTGACAATGCCCGGACCACTTCTCAATGCATTCTCCTTTAACGTCATCAGCATAGCAGCCAGGTGCCCACCGGCACTATGACCGGCTATAAAAATATTTTTCGGGTCTCCATTAAAGTTTTTAAGATTATTACCTATCCAATGCAGGGCAAGTCTGCATGAGTTACTGATCTGATCGAGTGATACTGTGGGTGCTAGCGGGTAATTAATGATGACAGTAGTTACTCCTCTTGTGTGGAAACCTTTGGCGACAAATTGAAAATCGGATTTGTCCATTTTATACCAATAGCCTCCATGGATAAAGACTAAGATTTTTGAAGCAGGAGAAAGTGATGGATAAATGTCAAGGGTTTCAAGCGGATCGCTGCCGTACTGAATATTTTTAATGACAGGAAGTTCCTTTTCAGTTTGGCGGCTCAGCAATTCCCATTGGCCAAGGTGGTAGGCAAAGTCAGGAACATGCAACCGGTTATTAAACTGGCTGTAAAGTGCCGACTGGCTGTATTGCTTATAAATCAGCATGAGAATTGAGCGAAAATCTTAGCCTGTAACGGTGGCTTTTTCAGTTTCCTTCAGGCAACTGAAAACGATTTTGTAAAACTCGGGATGTGATTGCCAGGTTTTTCCAGTAACCACCCGTCCATCTTTTATGGCCTCATCTGGTGTTATATAAATACCGCCGCATGATTCCACTTCAAACTTAACATGCTCATAGCAGGCAATTTTTCTTCCATCGGCCAGGCCTGCTGTCAACAGGACCTGTACACCATGGCAAATAGCAAAAACGTATTTTCCACTATCATAAAATTCCTTTACCAGGTTTATGACCCTAACGTCATTACGTAAATATTCGGGTGCCCTGCCACCGGGAATAAGAACAGCATGGTAATTTGCAGGGTCTGCATCATCAAACGAAACCTGCGATTCCATCCGGTAGCCCATCCGCTCAACATAAGTATCCCAGCCTGGTTCAAAATCATGGATAACTAAATTCAGGGGTTTTACTTGCGGGGCGGCAATGACGGCTTCATATCCTTCCTCCCGCAAGCGGTGAGCAGCGTAAAGGATTTCAAAACTTTCACCAGCGTCGCCGGTAATGATCAATATTTTCTTTAATGGTTTCATAGCATTAAAGTTAAAGTATTTTGAAAAGGAACAATTCCATTATTGTATTATCAAAAGCTGACCATGTACATTTCCAGGACCATTTATATAATACAGATTACATTCTCGCCCTTCTTGCCTTTGTAAAACTTTTCCCCAATTTGAACGCAACAGGTTTGCCAATGAGGATTTTTCGATTAGTAAAACCAGCGACCATCAATGGATTAAACACATCTGCTTTGTTTTTTGTACTTAGTAACAAGCAAACACACGATAAGAAAATCACGTAGTAATACTCGCAGAATTAAAATCATAATATTTATTTTTAATTATCCAATATTTAAAAACCATATTTTATGAAACCCACTGTCATTCCTCATCCTTTAAAAAGGATCCACTTCAAATACCATTCTGAAGCAGCCCTCAGCGATTTTGAAAAAGCATTTATTGATCAGTACAGGCAATTACATGATGAACTTGCCAGTATCAAAAACCAATTATTATACCTGGCTCCTGATATAATTCTGGTAGATACTGAATTGGCCCAGGTTTCAATGGCCTTTGAAAAGCTGCGCACTCTAATACTGCGTTCAGAACGTATGTTTGGTATGGGACCATCAGATGAAATAGTTCCCGGAGTATACAGCATAAAGTCAGGAGAGATACAAGCAGCCTTAGATGAATTCCAGGCCGTTCGTAGCTCCTACTGGGACATGATGGTACCGATGCATAAAAAGTTTAATTCTGTTTATGAACAGTTTGCTGCTTTTGACGAAAAGGTAGAACATTTTGAAAAAGAATTTTCCGGCCCGCTTTTCCGCAACCAGGATCATATGGAAATAGATACCCACTGTTTTGATAATGACATGAACCAATTTCGGGTTGAATGGGTAGGTGTGGCTCATTTGCAGGATGAATGCCTTGATGATTTCAGCGAGTGGGCAAAAAAGCAGACGACTCTTGTAAATAATTCAGATGCGTTGTTTGTCCGGATAAAGAAATTATTCCATTATATAGAAACTATCCAGCAGCTGGGAAAGGGAAATAAAGAAAATGAATTTGGATTGAATTGACAATGTAAATTCATTGCAGGTACAGGCTGATATTTTATATATAATACAAGCCTCATTAACTATTTACTATTTATGGGTGATCACCAGGCATGCATGAGCTATTGGGTTGTATGCCAAAAAAAAAAGCAACACACTGATTCATTTCAATGTATTGCTGTTAAAAGGATCTTGACCAAAACTCTGTGTTGAATACTGAATATTCCTGATGGTTATTCCAGCGGGTTCATAACTATTTACCCCGCTATATTCTATTTTCTTTAATTATTATTCTCCAAATGGATTAACATTTAAGGGCTTTGCAGGTTGGTACCATGAAAAGTCCAATGCCATGTTATCATACGGGTTAATGTCAAGCGGAAGTTGCGGGCTAAACCATGAAAAATCTACCTTAGCCATTTTCTTGTCTATATTGCTGGCTGCTTTTACAACCGGTGTTTTAGAATTGAACGCTACATCCGCTTTCTGGTTGATTGAATGAGTCGCATTACTCAATTTTGATTTTAATTCAACCGGTAAAGAATCCTTTTCGTCATTTGCCATTGCGGGTGTACTGAAAGCAGTAGTCATGATAGCTGCTATCGCAATTGCAAAAATTCTGTTGTTCATTAAACTGTTCTTCATCTCTCTAATTTTAAATTTTTAAATAATCGAAAAATTTGATGGATAGCAATCGTGAAGCAAAAAATCGGAACCAGGAGCAACAACCGAATGGCAAGTAGGTTGGGTTATGTAAATCCAGCAATCAGATGTTAGGATTTATTTGTGTTCCTGATTTGCTGATACGAAAGTAATCCGACTTTATAGCTGTTGCAAACCCATCTGTTCCTGTTTTAAGGTTGTCTAAAACCCTCAATTTTACCTTAATGATCTGATTATAAACATTTTAACGCCCTCCCTAAAACTATACCCAAGGAGCCAAAGGATAACCTGATGGGGCTGATGAAACGGAGTATTTCTGAATTCCTTAACAACTTTACTATTTAAAAGAAACCTATTTCCAATAACTTATTTCACCTTCCTGTTTATAGAGTTTGCCTGGCACTTGTTTACCCTAAAAAAAATCCAGGCCAGGTTCAGATTTTAGGATTAGCCTTGAATAGAATATTTTCATTTTCTTTTTTCATTCATCATAAATGCAGGTGTGAATTTATTGTTGCATAAAAGAGGCCGCAGCATCATTGCGTTCGCATTTTATTTTGCCGAAGGAGCTCCGATTGGTTTTATCTGGTGGGCCTTGCCTTCTCTGATTCGCCGGCAAGATATTGGAGTAGATGATATCGGCAGTTTTACTGCCATCTTAATTTTACCCTGGGTTTTCAAGTTTTTATGGGCGCCGCTAATAGATATCTTTCGTTCTGCCAGGTTCGGATTCAAACAATGGATCGCAGCTGCCCAAACCGGTATGTGCCTGGCTTTAATTCCGCTGGTATTTATTCCTCTCCCGGGAAATTTGACCACCTGGGCCATTCTTTTATTCATCCATTCTGTATGCGCCGCTACCCAGGACGTGGCCATAGACGCCCTGGTGATCAATACGGTAGTGCCGGAGGAAAAAGGCTTGTTGAATGGGTTGATGCAGGCGGGGATGCTGGTAGGCAGAAGCCTCTTTGGGGGTGGTCTTTTAATATTTATTCAATGGGCCAGTTTATCAGTAGCTATTGTGCTGATGATCGTCTCTATCTTCAGTACATCGCTATTGCTGTTATTTGTAAAGGAAAAACCTGTTGTTTCCATTGCCCATGTAAATTTCCCTGATTTTATAAATAATCTGAAGCAGGCTTTTAATTCCCGGCGTACCTGGTATTGTATTGCGTTTGCATTGACGGCAGCAGCGGCCTTTGAAGCTGCAGGAGCGTTTGCGGGACCATTATTGACCGACCAGCAAATTCCACAACAGACCATAGGTTTTTTCTTCGCTATTCCTGTGGTAGTCTCCATGTTGCTTGGCGGGCTGACCGGGGGATTATTATCGGACAAAATGAGCAGACAAAAAGCACTTATAATTTTTATAAGTGGTTTTGTGCTGGTAGTTATATTTATTTCATGGGCAGAATTCAGTAATTATCCTGTGCCCTACTTTGCATGGATGATCCTGTACAGTGCTATGTATTTTTTTACGGGTATGTTTACTGCTGCCTCATATGCTTTATTTATGGATGTTACTAATCCAAAATTGGGCGCAACACAATTCAGTACTTTTATGGCTGCCACCAATGGATGTGAAGCATGGGTTGTTTATATTGCCGGCTTCCTTGCGGCATCTAAAGGTTATAATGCCGCCTTTATAGTCATGTGCATCGTATCGTTGATAAGTTTGTTTTTTTTTAAAAAGATCCAAACCGGAAAACCAGTAGTGATTCAATCTTAATAATTGCGTAAAATCCTTCAGCGACTATTTTTTTAAGAGTAGGTAAATTTTACTTACCCACTTCATTTATTTTGGTAAACATGGCCCGGAAACAATGCCATGGTGTTTTAATATTGGCTGGATCAGCAGGTGAAGTATCATAAAATCCTTTTATAAAATTTTCAGTGCCTGACCACACTGTCTGAATCATTCCCTGGTAGCGGTCTCGCATTTGTGAAGTAGCATCCCTTCGAAAATTCAACATATCTGTTGTTTGAATCAGAGCGACCTCCGGGTTTCTCCACGGACAAGTAGCCACACGAAATCCTTTCATGGCAAAATAAACGGCTGACTTATCCGGTCTTTCATAATGCCAGTCGCAAATAAAAACATCCTTTGGTATCATATCGATGGCCCGGTGGGTATTATTATAACTTGCTTCCCATAAACCATAACCGGTTGCTTTACCTTCCAGCAACCTGTCGCCCCAGATCCATAATTCTCTCCCATTTTTCGCAAGATTATCCCTGATCTTTCTCACTTCATTGGCAAACAACTCTGCTTTATCACGTCCCTGGCACCGCGGACATTTATCATCCCCCAGGTAAAAAACTTCATCCAGGCCAGCATGAAACGCAGTGGATTCAAAGACATCACATATTTCATCTACTAATGCAAAAACTATTTTATGCAAGTCAGGATGCAGGGGACAATAACTTTTGCAATAAAGCCCGTCTGCATTGGGCCAAACATATTTTTCAGGCATTTTCACATGTGGTGTTTCATCAAACTGGGGATAAACTTTTAATAAATTAGACAGCGTGACAGACCAGGATTGGTGGCCCAGTAAATTAATCTGTGGTATGAGCCGGATATTATTTTTTTTACAAACCGCCACTAACTTTTTAACGTCGGCTGTAGAAAGAGCAGTGCTGTCTCTTAATTCCGGGTGACTTTTAAATTCATAATTATAATCAATGCGAAGTATCAGGGTATTTACATTGCGTGGGGCCAGCTCATCATCTATAAACTTTACAAAATTATTTAGCTCATGAGTAGCGGGGGCTTTTATGCAAAAACCACGCACTGGCAGCAGTGAGTCCAATTTTGCCTGTGCATAAAGAAAAGAACCATTCATTGTAAGCAATAAAATTACAATGCCATAAAAACGAAGGATTAATTTGCTCATAGTCTCAAAGCTTTTGGTAAATATATTAAATAATGATTCCGGCCAAGTTTGTTGAAAAAATAAAAGAAGCTTTTAAAAATACAAACTGTACAGCCATATTATTTCTTCTTTTTCATTTACTTCTGTTCACAATCAATAAAAGAATGTTCAGTACATTTAGATAAGATAAATTCTGGACCGGCTTCATCCACCTTTATCATTGGTATATGAAAAAACAAATCCCACCTTTCAGATGCCTGAGAGGTTATGCTCTCGATCCTTCCATGTCGCTGGAACTGGAAACAGCGGGCATCAATGAGATCACCTATAAAATCCCCTGGGAAGAAAACCTTAAACCCGGCCCTGGCGGTGAGTATATAAAAGTGGTAGACAGGGATCCGCCAAGCAATGCAATTTATATTCCCGTTGACCTGAACGAAAAAGAAATCCTGGCAAGTGATGGTCTTGATCCCAGTGAAAGTAATCCGCAGTTTCATCAGCAAATGGTATATGCCGTAGCTATGAACACCATTAATACCTTTGAAAAAGCAATAGGGAGAAAAATTCAATGGAGTTCAAAAAAAGTTCAACGGGCACGAAACAGGGATTTCCTTCATCAATATGTCAATCAGCTCATCATTTACCCGCATGCATTACGGGAAGCCAATGCATATTATTCCGCCGACAGAAAAGCATTATTATTTGGTTATTTTAATTCAACTCCTGCAAGCGATGATCTCCATATGCCGGGAAGTATTGTTTTCTCCTGCCTTTCCCATGATATTATAGCACATGAAACTACCCATGCTATTCTGGATGGAATGTTTTCAAGATATATGGAACCTACTCATCCGGATGTGGCTGCTTTTCATGAAGGCTTTGCTGATATTGTGGCGCTGTTTCAGCATTTTACTTTTACAGAAGTATTGAAACACCAGCTTGCCAAAACAAGGGGAACCTTTAATGCTGAAAATTTATTAGGCAAACTGGCTGTAGAATTTGGAAAAGCTTCCGGCGAGCAAAGCAGCCTTCGGGATGCTATTGGCAAAATTGACAAAAATAATAACTGGCAACGTGCAAAGCCTGACCTGAATTCATACCGGGAACAATTTGAATGCCACGACAGGGGATCTATTCTTGTTGCGGCTGTATTCGATGCCTTCATCAGCATCTACGACCAGCGCTCCGCCGATCTGATACGGATTGCTACTGGTGGAAGCGGCGTTTTACCACAGGGCGAAATCAATACCGACCTGGTAAACCGGCTTGCCATTGAAGCCTCCAAGACCGCTTCGCATGTATTAAACATGTGCATCAGGGCCCTGGATTATTGCCCGCCGGTAGATATTACCTACGGTGATTACCTGCGTGCCATTATAACGGCTGATGCAGAACTGGTGGCGGACGATAACCGCAACTACCGCATTGCATTTATAGATGCTTTCCGCAAAAGGGGAATCTATCCTGAAGGCATCACCAATCTTTCGGTGGAAACGCTGGCCTATTCGGCAGAGGAACAACCTGAAGATTTTTTAAAATTTGCCAGAACGCTGAATGAATTCCTGCGGAGTTTTAAAAACGCTATGGCCTATAAAACAAACCGGAAAGATATATTTGAAGACACACGGAAATTCATCAGTTTTAAAGAAGCCGTTGTGGATGGGCAAAAAGTAACCGGTTTGCATGAATATATTTTCCGTGAGGCCATTCAAAAAAAAGAAAACAATTTCCTTTTTGAAAAATTGACTGGTCTTGTTTTCTCTGATAAATACACTGACCTCAAGATTCGCAAATCAACAAAGGGTGGCCCTGCTTTAGAGATTCATGATATACGGCTTAATAACAGGGTAAGCCCCAATGGCCATGTTCAAAACCAGGCCATCATTACGCTGGGCCAGCGATGCGGTGTAAAAGCAGAACATGACGAAGAACAGGATGAATATAAAATATCTGTTTTTGAGTTAAATGGCAGGAAGGAAAATGAACCGGGTTGTTTTATTTTCAGAGGAGGATGTACATTGATATTTGACCTGAATACCCTGGCGCTAAAGCATGTTATTTCAAAACCCATTATTGATTTCAGTCAGCTAAGTGCACGCAACAGAAAGTATTCAATTAATTCTAAAAGAGCCATTATGCAATTCCGATCCACTTTTGGTGACTATGCAGAACTGACAGGACTTAAAGGTTTAAGAAACATGGTAGAGCCATTTGCCCATATTCATAAACATAAATTGCCTGAATATGAATAACGTGGATGCCATAAAAATTAGAATGTATAATACAGGATCAGTAGGTGATTGCCTTTTATTGTCCTTTCAAAAAAATGGGCAAACAAGTTTTAATATGCTCATAGACTGTGGCGGTTTTAACTCTTCCAAAGCTGATATAACAGCTTGTGTGGCGGACATAAAAAATACAGTAAGTAATAATAGCATTGACCTGGTGGTGCTGACTCATGAACACAAGGATCATGCAAGTGGCTTCAACCAGGCAAGGGCCCTGTTTGATTCACTCGATTTTAAGCGAGTCTGGATGAGCTGGGCTGAAAATGATAAAGACCCTGTCGCCAAAAAACTGTTCCTGGAAAAAGGAAAAAAGATAAAAGCGCTTACAGCTGCCTTAACCCTTCAGCTCAAAAGATTGCAGGGATTATCCAGGTCAAACACAGAGGTTACAGGATTTAAAAGAAGTGTTGCATTGAGAAAGGCTAGTGTGGAACGATCACTGGGATTATTGCATTTTGAAAGTGGCGAGGCTGATAAAAACGCCGCCTTATCCCTTACTATCAATGACGCGATGGGATATGTAAAAAAGAAATCAAAGCTAAAGCTTAAGTCAAAAATGTTTAAAAAGCCAGGACAGGTAATCTTTGGTAAAGATGATATGCCTGGAACAGAAGGAATAAAATTTTTTATACTCGGCCCCCCTTATGATAGCGACCTGAAAGGAATAAAAAATGATGAAGACCGCACAGAAATGTATTTCCTTGCAAAACAACTGGCAATGGGCATGCGTGAAATGCAATTAAAAGCCATCACTGATTCTATAGACGGTACGCCCTCCTCTCCTTTTGCTAATAAATATGTGGCTTCTTTCAAAGACAAAACCTTGCTTTTAAAAAATTATAACAGCCGTGAAATGAGCTGGCGACAGATAGAAGACGACTGGCTTGATTCTGCAGATGAGCTGGCCATTGCACTTAATGATTTTGTAAATAATACCAGTTTAGCTTTTGCTATTGAATTTGAACAAAGCGGAAAAGTATTGCTGTTTCCGGCGGACGCCCAGTCCGGCAACTGGATGTCGTGGCACAATGAGAAGGTTAGTGAGAGTCTTATTAAGAACGGCGGAAAAAATGCAGATGCCCTATTAAAGAACACTGTCTTTTATAAAGTTGGCCATCATGGAAGTCATAATGGAACCGCATCAAAAAGCGGGTTGGAAAAAATGACCGGTAAGGACCTGGTAGCTTATATGCCTTTAATAAAAGAAAAAGTTCCTGTGGTGTGGGACAGGAACGGTGATAACTTTCCTTTTCAGCCGCTTTATAAAAAATTGATTGAAAAAACCAACGGTGCTATGTTAAGAACGGATGAAGGTGCCATCAAGGATGCAAGAGCAAAAGAATTGCGTGAGCAAAACCTCCCAACAGAAATGCAAACCCGGCTGAATAAAGCATCAGCAAATCCGCTCTTCCTTGAGTGGGAAGTAAAAGCCTAAATTAAACTGAAACTTTCCATTGGAATATGTAATCCAACCCGGCTTTAAACTGTAATATTCTTCTTAAAATGCAAACTATTATTCCTTCCAGGTTACAAGCTTTGATGGATAATAATCAATTCCCCTTGCTTTCATGTATGGAGCATGATTTCCTAACCTGGCTTTATATTCATCCCAGCTTCGGCCGGTAGCAGGAGACCATGCAATTTCTGCATAACCCGGTAAGCGGGGGAATATCATGTATTCAATATCCTTTATGTTGATGATGGTTTCTGTCCACAATGGAGCTATCACTCCAACAATATCTTTTCTCTCTATGCCTTTTACCAGGGTAGCCGGATTCCAGTCATAGGCTTTATCTACCTCAATATAAGCGGCCCAGTGCAATCCTAACCGGGTGGTAGAATCATACTGCATATCCATATAAGTGCGGGTGGCCGGCGACATAATAATTCTGGCTCCTTGTTTTACCGCATTGGTTGAGTTAGCAGAATCGGCCCAATACTGTGCAATGGAATTTGACTGCAGGGTGGATAGTGCTATCTCATCCCATCCTATCACCTGCTTACCATATTTTTTTACAATGCCCTGTACACGATTTACAAAAGGAATATAATCTTCTTTTTTGGTGGCATGACTTTCATCGCCGCCAATGTGTAAATAGGGTCCGGGAGTCATGGCCGACAGCTCCCCCAATACATCATCTACAAACTGGTACACTTTTTCATTTCTTGTACATAGTGTGCTAAAGCCAACTTCTATACCTGTATAGAGTTTTGGCTCTTTATCTTTTTCATTACAGTTTAATTCCGGGTAGGACGCCAATGCAGCATTGGTATGACCCGGCATATCAATTTCAGGGATTATGGTGATAAAGCGTTCCGCTGCATATTGCACCAAATCTTTGTATTGCTCCTGTGTATAAAAACCACCTTTGCCGCCTCCAACCTGCGTTGTACTTCCATACTCCGTAAGGCGGGGCCATTTTTTTATTTCAATACGCCAGCCCTGGTCATCGCTGAGATGCAGGTGCAGGGTGTTCATTTTATAATAGGCCAGGTGATCGATGTATCTCTTTACATCGGCCACTTCAAAAAAATGCCTAGCTACATCAAGCATAGACCCACGCATGGAAAATTCCGGGTAATCTTTGATGGTAACAGCAGATAATTGCCATGTGCCTTTTTGAACGCTATCTTTTACTACAGCCGGGTGAAATAATTGTCTCAGGGTTTGTACACTATAAAATATCCCCGCCGGGCTACTGGCATTTAATTTTATTGCCTTATCGCCTATTACAAGCTCATACCCTTCATCTTTCAGGGTAGAATCACTTGTTAACTGCTGCAACGAAATACTATTGGCAGTTTCTCCAGCAGTATTCGAAATTTTACTGGTAAAACCTGTTGCAGGCTTTAAAACATCATTTATATAATTGGCCAGTCGTAATAGTTCCTCATTGCCTTCTGCAACAACGATGACCGTGTTCTTATCAAAAGTGAATTTTCCTTCCGCTCCGGACATCATTACCGGCTTAGGTATAAGATTGGCCGGATCGCTGCCTGCCAATTCAGTCTCTCCCTGGTTGCATGCGGTTATGGAAAAAATAATTAATATCCATATGGGTAGCAATAATCGTTGAAACATTATACTATTTTTTCGGCTGAAGATATTGAATTAATTGTTTAATACAAGACAAGCTTACCCTGGATTTTTCTCCCTATACCTTAGGTAAATGAACAATTAACTTCCTGCCAGGCGCAAACATCATTTCAATCTCAATAAAAAAGATGCCTGCAGCGAACCTCTTTATTTGTTAAGTGTTAATTTCAAAGTTCGCAAGCTCCCCGATCCGGGTGTCGGCAAATAATTAAATATTAAATGAACGTATAATAAAACTGATCTATGAAAGAGAAAATCCTTTTTAGTGCTTCCATTATTTTGTTATCTATCTATTCCTATGGATGCGGAGAAAACACTATAAACACATCAAATGAAATTAGTATTGCAGATACTACAAAATTACCGGCAGTTGAAACAAAAAAAGGTAATACAGACTATAAGCCGGCGTTCAAGGGGCAAACAAGAGTGGCCGGTGTAAAAACCACCACGGATTACAAGGTGGATAAAATTGGAGAAAATATTGGAAGACCCTGGGCCGTGGTGCCCATGAATGATGGCCGTTTATTAGTAACGGACAGATCCGGACACATGCAAATCCACGATGCCAATGGTAAACTGGTTATAAAGATCACCGGTTTTCCCGAGGTGGTAGATAAAGGACAATTGGGTATGCTGGATGTAGTCCTTGATCCCGATTTTACAAAAAATAAAACGATTTATTGGTCCTATTCTGAAAAAAACGGGGATGGCAACCTGTTAGCTGTAGCTAAGGGACAAATTCAAGAGACCGCATCAACGATACAAAACCCTGTGGTTATTTTTCGGGCTACGCCTACATTTAGCAGTAACGCACATTTAGGTTCCAGGCTGGTGTTTGATAAGGATGGACATCTTTTTGTAAGCACGGGAGAACGATCTTCCCTGGATGGAAGGAAACAGGCACAATGGCTAAACTCAGGATTAGGAAAAATTTTTAAAATTACAAAAGAAGGTAAACCTGCCCCGGGCAATCCATTTCTGAATCAAAAAAATGCGATGCCTGAAATATTTGCGTATGGAATACGGAATGCACAAAGCCTGGATATTCATCCAGCAACAGGTGAATTGTGGGAGGCGGAATTTGGGCCAAGAGGCGGCGATGAATTGAATATAATAAAGCCTGGTAAAAATTATGGCTGGCCCACCATAACGTACGGCATTGAATATGGAGGGCCAAAGATCGGGGATGGCATTCAGCAAAAAGCCGGCATGGAGCAGCCTGTTTATTATTGGGATCCCGTATTATCACCAGGAGGCATGACTTTTTATAAAGGGAATGCTATCCCGGAATGGAAAAACAATTTGTTTATCGGTGGTCTTAGCGGGGCCCATATTGCCCGGCTTGTTATTGAAAACAATAAAGTAGTTGGTGAAGAACGCATATTGACTAATATGCAGGAACGCTTCCGGGATGTGGCCTATTACAACGGTATGCTTTACGCTGTTACTGATTCCGGAAACATGTATAGGATCAGTAAAAAATAATAAGTTTTTGCTAATAGATTGTATCAAAAAAACAAATCATAAGTCCTCATAATTTTAAAGAAAGAAGTCCTCACAGAATTATTTTTAATAAGAATAGTTTGACTTTTTTCCTTTTGTATGCAAAGGTGATAGATTGAAAATGAATGCATCACAAGCTTTATTGATATAAACATTTTCAATAGTGATTTTATCTTATAAGACTCACCATCATCTATCTTTATTTTAAAAATAAAGAGCTAAAAACCAGAGCCGGTAATTTTATTTGTGATGCAAAAACAAAAAAGAAAAGGAAGATGGTTGCGCCGATTGCTGCGTATACTCGTTATTACCATTGGCACCATCATTATTGCCTGCCTGGTCTTTGACCATTATGTTCAGGTGCGGCGAACAGACAAAGAATTGCAAAAAATTTTTACTGAACGCAACATCGACGCCAGTATTAATTATTATTATTCACATGGACGTAAACTTAGGTACGTGGCAGCAGGAAATGATAGTCTCCCTGCCTTGTTGTTCCTGCATGGTTCGCCTGGCTCCAGCAGTTATTATGGCCGCCGGTATTCCGATAGCACTCTGAAGGGAACCTTTAGAATGTTCGCTGTAGACCGGCCGGGTTATGGCAATTCCGGATTAGGAGATCCGGAACCTTCCATAAAAAAACAAGCAGAAATGATCAGGCCCGTTTTGGACAGCCTGAATCATGTAAAGCACCCCATCATTGTTGTTGGTAGTTCTTATGGCGCTTCCATCGCTTGCAGACTGGCAATGGATTATCCGGATTTGATAGACGGTTTGGTTTTGACTGGCCCGGCCATCGGTCCGGGATTGGAAACTTACTTTGGCATCACCCCTTTTATTGAAAATTGGGCAGTGCGATGGTTTATTCCGCGGATCTTCAGGTCAGCCAATACGGAAAAGATCCATCATAAAAAAGAATTAGAAAACATGCTGCCTTACTGGAAAAATATCAGGGTGCCGGTATATTATTTACAAGGTGCCAAAGATGATATAGTTGATACAGCTAATGCCGGATTTGCAAGGAAACATTTGGTTAATGCTACATCATTGGAGATTCATTTCTTAAAAGGCAGAAAACATTTGCTCGCCCGATATGAATGGCCGGCCATCAGGCAAGGCATCCTTGCGATCTATGAAAAGGCTACCCGGAAAGAAAATTAAAGCAATAAAGGAAGAAGTTTTTATTCATTGATTATGTGTTAATAACAGTGATTATCTTTAATTTGACATGCAACAAAAAATGGACATTTTTTTCTGGAGTAGATCGGTTCATTCAAGCATAAATCGAGAGAATATTTGCCTGGTTTCAACTCTTCTATCCAACTAAAAAATTAAAAATAGCTTCAGCAAGAGGTTATTTTTTCTCAAGCACCAATCCACTTAAATGTTGGTTGATAAAATCTATTTCGTTTTTACTCAGTTTAATTTCGATTGCTTTTGCATTTTGCATGGCCTGCTCTGCATTTCTTGCCCCTACCAGGGCAACCGTGATTCCGGGTTGTTCTATGGTCCATCGAATCACCACTTGAGCTAGTGTTGCATTTTTCTCCTTTGCAAGAGGTTTTAAATGGTCGAGAAACCGGTTTGTCCTGCTTATATTCTCATCAGTAAAAAAATAAAGTTTGGCCCTATGGTCACCTTCAGCAAATGGATGACCGGGTTTCATTTTACCTGTCAGCACTCCCCTTTCAAGAGGACTATACGCAAGAATGGAAATATTATTTTCTATACAATAGGGAACCACGCCCTTTTCTATATCACGTTTAAGCATACTATAGGGCACCTGGTTGGAAACGATCTTAACATATTGATTTGCTTCTTTTACCTGCTCAGCATCATAATTGCATACCGCTGCATGCCTGATCTTACCTTGCTTTAGTAATTGAGCTACCGCTTCCATCGTTTCAGAAATAGGTGTAGTTATATCAGGCCAGTGAATCTGGTACAGGTCAATATAGTCGATGTTCAGTCTTTTCAAGCTATTTTCACATTCTTTCACTATACTTTCTTTACCGGCATATTTGTAGATATCAATATCGTGGCCTTCCGTGTTTCTGCTTTTAAAAGCAAAATCACCTTTGGCCAGGTCCCACCGCATGCCATATTTTGTCAATATCTGAACTTTATCTCTTGGCAAATCTTTGATCGCTTCTCCAACTATTTCTTCACTTTTTCCCTGGCCGTAAATAGGGGCTGTATCAATAGATGTTACTCCCAGGTCGTAAGAAACCTTAATTGCTTCCACCGCATCCTTTCTTTCTGTGCCACCCCACATCCATCCACCGGCCGCCCATGCACCAAAAGTGATAACTGATAATTCCAGGTCCGAATCGCCCATTTTTCTATATTCCATTTGTTACTATTTTAATTTGAATACACTTAATGCTTTTTTTATTGATGCCTGTGATTATACTTTAAACAAATAAAGTTTATTATTCGCACATGACAGATCACTTATAGCAAAAAAATAAGCCTGCAATTGAAAAGCAAAAATTTTTCTATTTTACTGTTAGAAAATAAGCCAGCTAAATTTGACCAGCCATTCATTTGATAAAAATCTCTTTTAGAAATTTATCCACTTTATCAAGGATATCTTTTTTAAAATACACCGGGTCTGAATGCCCGGCGTTGGCAACAAACTCTGCCTGCACTATTAATTTATTGTTTTTATACAAGCTCATTAATTCAATAGACTGGTTGATGGGAACCTGAACATCCTGTTCGCCATGCACAATAAACAGCGGAGGATCGGATGTGTCCACATGATATACCGGGCTGGCCAGCCTGGCCAGGGCAGGCACCTGTTCTACAGGTTTACCAAGCAGAATGGCCAGGGCAGGGAGCCGTACATTCAATCCATGTGGAGTGGATTGACTTAGTATGGTGAGTAAGTTGGAGGGCCCAAAATAATCAACACATGCTTGCACTGAGGACGAAGTACCCGTGAATTCTCCAATATCACCTTCCAGTTCCTTATTATTATTCGTGGTAGCAACCAGGGAGGCCAGGTGTGCTCCTGATGATGCACCCCATATAATAATTTTCTCCGGGTGATACCCGTATTTCGCAGCATTGGCTCTCAAATAACGAATAGCTGCTTTTATTTCTAATACCTGCGCAGGAAATATTTTTTCTGTACTCAGGCTAAATTGAATGCTGGCTACTGCATAGCCATAACCTAATAATTCCAAAGGCGGCCTTTCTTTATTTCCACTATGCCACGCACCTCCATGTATCCAAACAATAAGCGGAAGGTTGCCCGACGTTTTCAGTTTATAAATATCCAGCACCCTATTTTCAGATTTCCCGGTATATAAAATATTTTTATAGATGATGGTATCCTTATGAGCAAAGGACCCAGAACTGAAACAGAACAAAAAGATGATCCAGGCAATTTTCATGTATTAACTTTTGCGGAGTAAAAGTAACTCTACCTGGCTAAATGTATTTTATTGATCATTAATAAAGGAGTTTTAGCTGATAATACAGGATCCCCATTTACCTCAACTCCCATCTAATTGGATTATTTCTTTCTTTCAGCCATTATTTTGATCTTATATTTCTAAAATATCCTCTATTCTTTTCATACGGTTAACTTCGTAAAAAGAAAATTGTTTGTCATATTAAAACCAACCTGATCTTTCAAGCTTACACTACTCTTTTTTTATTGGCAGGGTTATTGAAAATTAGTAGCTAGAATATGGTTTAATATGTTTTAAATAAAGCTACATTCATCATTGACTAAAATAAAATTTATGACTTCAAGAAAAAAAGGAACATCTCCCACTAAAAAAGCAGCGAAAAAGAAAGCAGCCCCGTCAAAAAAATCAGCTACAAAAAAACCAGTTGCCAAAAAGAAAACAGCGGCAAAAAAAAGTATAGCGCCTAAAAAGAAAACAGTCGCAAAAAAGACTACAACGCCCGGTAAAAAATCAGCAAAAAAAGCCGCCGCACCTGGTAAGAAAAAGTCAATAAAAAGAAAGGTGAACACTGCTCAATCACCAAAACTAAATACCAGCCCAAAAAGGAATAAGGCGGATATGGATATAGCCGAAAGTAATCTACCACCTGTAGAGGAAAAAAGTACAGAATTGAGCCCGGTTGTAAACATTTTCCCGGAGGAAGAACAAAAAAACCTACGGCGCAGGGCAGCAAAAAATTATGACAAGCATCATATCCCTATTTCGAGTGTAAAAAAAGGAGGGCCAAAACCAGCGGGCAAAAAACCACTGTGGTAAACAGGAAGCCAGGGTTTTCGTTGTACAATACTGGAAACGATTTGTCTTTTAATGAAACACATTTTCATTAAATACAATGAAAATTTTGTTTGCAAGAATCTCCTGTTATTTTAACATGGCCTTCTTTAACATGTCAATACTTTTAGCTACGCCGGTGGTAGCCTCTTCCCTGCCTTCAAATTCAAGCGACAGGTAACCCTGGTAATTAACTTTATTAAGAATATCAAAAATTCTTTTATAATCCAGGTCAAGAGTATACCATTCACCACCGCCGTAATATGTTTTAGCCTGTACAAATTGCGTATGGGGAGCGATCATTTCAAGTTTATCATAAGGATTCTCAAGAAAGTTACCGGTGTCCATCAACAGACCCAACCACGGCGAATCAATTGCGTTCTTTATCCGTAACTGACCTTCCGGAGTGGAGCAAAGACCCCAATGATTTTCCAGTGCCAGCAAAACGCCATATTTTTCTGCCGTTGGCAGGCACTGTTGTATACCGTCTATACACCACCTGAATCCATCATCTTCAGTATATCCCGGAAGAACAGGTTCTACTCCACGATTCTTCATCAATTCATCAAATGATTTTATGGTATTCCATCTTCCTGAATTCAGCCGCAAACAGGGAATTCCCATTTGTGCGGCCAGTGCAATACACCTTTTTGTATGTTCTATTTCTTTTCGCAAAAATTCTTTATCCGGTGAAACAAAACTTTGGTGAATGGATAGACAGGTGAAAGCAATTCCGTTAACAAAGGCATGCCTTTTTAATTTATTAACATAGGCATCCTCTTCACTTTCCATCTGCCGGTGAAGAATATCAATTCCTTCCACGCCCAGTTTTGCTGCTTCGTCAATTACAGCTTCAATCGGAAACTTTTTCTCTTTGAAATGCCAGTATGAGTAGGAGGATATACTCAATTTGATCCGTGGCTTGGGAATCGTTTTTTCGCTGACTTGCACAGGCAATAATGCGACAGAAGCGGTGCCGGCAATGGAATTCCGGAGAAAGGATCTTCTTGAATGCTTCATCTTCATTTTTATTTTAAATGTAATGCTAATTCCTTATCTAAAACCGGCCAATCCTGAAATGATGTTATAATCAGCATCAAGCAGTTTGTGTAAGTGAAAAAAAAATTGCAAGCTTATCATTCGATCTGCCTTTTAAGGTCATCATTTTTTATATTTATCAAATGAATAAAATTCCCGCCGCCTGGTTGCTCTTCCTTATTTCCATTCTATCCTGCTCAGAAAAAAACTCAATCCAAAGCGGAGGATTAAGTTCACAAGAATCTCTGGCAGCTTTCCGGTTACCAGAAGGGTTTAAAATTGAATTGGTGGCTTCAGAGCCATTGATTGCTGATCCGGTAGCCATGGAGGTGGATGAAAATGGCGACATATATGTAGTGGAAATGCATGGATATCCTTTGGATACCAAAGGGTCGGGTGTCATTAAATTATTGAAAGACACAAATGACGACGGCGCACCTGATGAGGCCGTGATTTTTGCTGACCAATTGAGTTTGCCATCAGGAATTATGAGGTGGAAAAAAGGATTCCTTGTTATTGATGTTCCTAATATTTTATATTTAGAAGACAGTAACAACGATGGCAAAGCAGATATAAAAAAAGTTTTGATTACCGGCCTGGCGGTTACTAACCCGCAACATATTGCCAATACACCTATTTATGGTTTGGATAATTGGATCTATGTGGCTCACCAGCGGACCGTAACACCCAGGGTGGCTATGGAATTTAATGATACAGGAAGTAAAGTTCGCTATGTTAATTATCCCAATGCCGTTCAATTACCGCGGGATGCTGACGGAAGAAACATACGTTTTAAACCAGGTACCTATGAACTGGAAATTTTGTCGGGAGAATCTCAATATGGTCATACGTTTGATACCTGGGGACACCATTTTGGTACAAGCAATGCTGACCATTTGTTCCATGATGTCATAGAAGCAAAATATCTTCAGCGCAATCCTGTATTAATGGTTAATGAATCAGCAGCTCATATTCCTGACCATGGTGAGGCAGCAGAAATTTATCCTATCACTAAAAACCCGCAACATCAATTGCTGACCGATATAGGTGTCATTACTTCTTCCTGTGGTGTTACCTGGTACCAGGGGGGATTATTCCCGGATAGTTTTAATAATGTTTCATTTATTGCTGAGCCGGTACATAACCTTGTACATACAGACCGGATAACTGGAAAGGGAGCCAGCTTTACTGCAGCAAGAGTTTATCAAAAAAAAGAATTCCTCGCTTCGGAAGATCCATGGTTCAGACCAGTACAGTTCTATACCGGGCCCGATGGCGCATTATATGTGATAGACTATTACCGGCAGATCATTGAACATCCCGAATGGATGAGTGATAGCATAAATAAATCAGGTGCTTTATACAATGGGTCGGATAAAGGAAGAATTTATCGTATCACTCCAACCGGAACTGAAGGAATAAATTGGTGTGGCAATATCAAATTAGGTACTGCTTCAATTGAAAAACTGGTTCAATCACTGGGCAATAAGAATATTTGGTGGCGCCGGCATGCACAACGATTATTACTTGAAAAAAAAGGATCGAACAGCATTGATATATTGAAAAATTTCATAGACACCGCTTCTTCTGCAGCGGGGATAGTACATGCCTTGTGGACACTACAGGGGCTGCATTCAATCAGCGAAGCCGCTCTTCTCAACTCCTTCAAAAACCCCGCAGAAGGTGTACGTGAAAATGCAATAAAGATCGCTGAATTAAATTTGAAGAACATGCCCCGCTTACAAGAAGAATTGATGAAGATGGAGGCAGATCCATCAGCAAAAGTCCGTTTTCAATTGTTATGTACCCTGGGCGAATTGAAGGATACTACGGCAGAAATGGTGAGACAAAAATTATGGATAAAAGATATTGAAGACCCCTGGGTACAAATAGCAACACTTACCTCCTCTGCCGGCCGAGAATTAACCATGATTCAGAATGCCATTCCTGTTTTTGGTGCCAATAAAACTGAAGGGAAGGTTTTATTTTTTAAAAATTGTTCCTCCATTATCGGGTTATCACAAAAATCAGAAGATATAAAAAAATTGATCCGGCTGGCAACTAATAAATATACTACAGATGCATCCTGGTGGCAAATAGCTTGTCTTTCAGGTTTGTCAAGTTCCATTCGTGATAAAGGTTTACCAACTGCGGATTTTAATGATGAAAAACAACTCCTGCTTTCAACATTTTCAACTACCACTGATCCCTTCCATAGGGCGGCCTCTATTGGCCTATTAAAAAATACCGGTATTCATAAAAATCAATACTGGAATCATGCTGTTAAGCTGGCAAGATCTGCAATTGCTAACAAAAAAGCAGAACCAAAATTTCGTGAAGATGCAATAGGAATAATTGCTATGGAAAAAAATCTATCTGACACTTCTTTGCTTATACAACTTCTCAATCCTGCGGAAGCTGAATCCATGCAAAAGGCAGCCCTGTTTGCCTGCAATGAACTTGCGCCACAAACAGCCGCAGGGCTTATCGTCCGTAATTGGGAAACCTTTACATACAACATCCGTGATGCGGCATTAGAAATTCTTTTGTCCACAGCACAACATATTAACTCTTTGCTTAACGCAGTGGAGAAAAAACAAATTCAGCCCAGTTCTATCAACTGGCCAAGAACTGTGAGCCTGATGAATAATGACGATGAGGCCACCCGCAGCCGGGCAAGAGCACTATTGTCGGGAGGAATTGAAGACAGAGATGTTGTATATAAAAAATATGAGCCTGCTTTGTCAATGCAAGGTGAGGCTGCAAATGGCCTGGCTGTATTTAAACGGACTTGTAGCAGCTGCCACCAGGTGGGCGGAAAAAATGGGAAAGCCTTTGGTCCTGATCTCGCCTCCATCCGCAACCGCGATATCCGGTTTATCATGGCTGATATACTTAACCCTAACCGCTCCATTGCCGACAGGTATGAGTTATGGACACTTGAAAAAACGAATGGAGAAAAGCTTTCCGGAATCATTGCTTCTGAAACTTCATCGGCCATTGTATTGCATAATGCAGCTGCGGAAGAAATCATCATCCCACGCCGTGAAATAAAAAAAATGCAGGCAACGGAAACTTCAGCTATGCCGGCGGGTCTTGAAGCCACTTTTTCCATAAAGGAAATGGCAGATATTCTGGCTTATCTAAAAAATATTCACTGAGATATTTTTCTTTTCTTAAAAACTTACCTGTGCTGCTCTATATAAGTGGCAATAGTTCCTACGGGTGCCATCCAGATTCTATTCGCCGGGTCCCGGGCATAAGCAATTAATTTACGCAACATATCCAATCGAGTGGTTTGCTCACCGCCGGCTCCCATTTCATGACCAGCTAGTACAATCCACTGGCCATTTTTTTTTGCTTCCAGCACTAACGGAAGTATTTGTTCAAATTCCTTACCGTCCATATCTATCCCGGTTAACTGGGCAAAATCTGTAAAGGCAGGATCATTGGGTGTTTCTTCCATAAAACCTCTGCCTGAATGAAACATATCTGCAACCAGCGGAACGTAACTTTTAGTATTAACTCCACGACCAACAAATTTTTGTCCGCATGGATAAGCAAAAACAGTGGGTTTAACGCCCAGTAGATTTTGAACAAGATCGTTGGCATTTGATAATTCGGTACGCATGCTTTCCAATGTATAATTTTCCAACGCATGTGACTTTGACCAAAGGAAATTTCCTGAGCAGGGATGAACAAAGGAATGATTCCCGATCTCGTGCCCATTTGCTACAGCTTGTTTCCAACCTTCCAGTCTTTTTTCTACAGCGGAAGGAACGACATAGAATGTCGCTTTTGTATGCAGGCTGTCCAGCAATGCAGTGCCTCCTTCCACCTGGCTAAAACGGCCATCATCAAAGCTCAGACTGATGGCTGCCTCTTTACCATCAGGCCATGGAAAACCTCTTACTGTTTGCCCGGATAAATATTGGAATGTACTTGCCATCAAGGTTACAATAAGAATTTCTTTCATATCAGGAGTATTTACATGTAAATTATTTTTTAAATAAAGTTAGCATTTCCTGCTTTTACTTTCCTGATACAGTATGAAGTGGACACATTCGCTGACGGTCTGCAACTTTTTATTCCGGTTAAAAAAGCACTGGTGTGATGGCATCAATGGCCAGGTAGACGGCAAGAAGAATAGCAGCCAGGATTGCCCCCCATATTATATATTTCATATGCTTGATTTTTAGTTTCCTGAATACAAAGAATGCCTGGGTCTTGCCTAATTTGCCAATAAGGTGGCCGATCATGATTCTTTTCCCGCATCCCTTATTTTACTGTAAAGAAAAACAAAGGGAAGGCACCGTGAAACCATAATATAAATGAATTGAAGGATCTGCGGAATCAGGTGTGGTAAATGAGTGAGAACAAAAGCAATATTACCTTTTACAGGCAAAAAAGGATAGAGTGACTACCGGAAGTATATATAAGTTATCCTTATAAAAAGTTACAGGGTGCATGAAAACATACACCCTGTAATTCTTAATTAAATAATATAAAAGTTTCTTTGATTATGGAAACCAGGAAGTAAACATTCCCCAATTTATAAATTTAAAATACCTGAAGGCTTTGTTCGATGATTCGATTATAGAGGAATATTCTTTGCATTTATCTCCAGCCATTGTTCAAAACTCTGTAGCTCCGGATTTAATTCCTTAGATGATTTTACATCACGCAGGTCATTCATTTTTTCTTCAAACTCATCGTATACCTGGAACATATTGCCCAGGTCATCAGCACCGGGAAAACCAAAGCTGCGGTAAACGGAAGCAGGAACTTTATTATAAACTACCGGCTCACCTAAGGCCTTAGTTAACCCTGCGGCCATTTGCTCGCCAGTTAAGTGTTCCCCGGCCACTCCAACATTATTGCCGATAAATTCATTCCCTTTTTTAAAAATGCCATACACGCATTTTCCAATATCTTCTGACGCAATACCGGCCATCCTGGCATCACCGATTGGAAGTGTTAACGCCAGCTTTCCATCCTCTCCTCTTTTGGGACCGGCACCAAAAAAAATAAAATTGTCCCAATAAAAAGATGCATGTAAAAACGTGGTAGGCACACCGGCATCAATGAATTGCTTGTTCGACTCTCCCTTGGCATCAAAATGCGGCACCTTATATTTTTCCATTAATGTAGGCATACGGTCGTCATGCAGGGGCACCAGTTCACGGGTATCTTCCAGTGTGGACCATACGGCGTGCTTTATGCCTGTTGCTTTTGCCGCCTTAGCAAATAGCGCAGCTTCTTCTTTTTCCCTTTCCGGTGAAAAATGTGCCCAATAAAAAGTGACAAAAAAAGCACCGTAGGCTCCTTCCAGTGCTTTATGGACGGATTCACTATTGGCAAGATCGCCATATATTACTTCTGCTCCCAGCTTTGCCAGTTCATTTGCTTTGTCAGAGTCCGGCTCCCTGGTAACAGCACGAACGGAAAATTCGCTGTTCTTGTCATTTAGTATAGCTCTTGCCAGGCCGCCGCCCTGGGCTCCTGTAGCGCCGAATACAGTAATAATTTTTTTGGTTGCCATTTTTGAATTTTTAATGTAAATATTAAAACAACAGTTAGAATTAAAAGTTGAGAATCGGTTTATATATTACCAAATATCTTAAAATTATTCTTACCAAAACGCCTGCATGCGTTAAATACCTGCGCAATCCTCCTTCTATTGTTTTACAGAATAAAATAATTCAAGCCACAAACCATAAGTCTTAGGTTTACTTATTATATTTAAATTTTAATTTCGTACCTTTTTAGCTATTGAACTTTTAATTACCTATAAAATTATCTCCATATGGAAAGTATTATCAAAATGATCTCTGAGAAAGCCGGTATAAATGAAGTACAGGCCAAATCAGCCATTGAAGGTGTTATTTCTTATTTAAAAGATAAAATGCCCGGTGGAATGGGAACCCAGGTGGAATCGTTCATTAAAGGCGGAGGAGGTTCTGCCGGTGATATGGCGAGTGGCTTAAAGGATAAGTTAGGCGGCATGTTTAATAACTGATCTTTATTTGTTTCAATAGATTCATATTTTTTGCTGCAACCTGTATAGACGGCATGCAAATGAAATCTTTGTGCCACCAACGGAAGTCATTATTGCATGATTCGTGACAAAAAGGAATGAGCACTTAATACTCATAAGAATTTACTAGTTCTAATATCCGGGTTTTAGGATTAACCATTACAGTTCCTTCTACTTTGTTCCATAATTTTTTTAAGGCTTCCAAAGTCATTTGAGCCTTATCCAGATTGTCAAATTCCAAATCAATAATAACATAATTTGGATCATTAGCCGGTTTATAAATGCGATATCTTTTTACTCCAGATTTTTTCCTGTCAACGGGATCAGCATCAAAAGCCTTTTTCCATCCATTAAAGTCTGGAACCTGGTGTTCTATTTGTAGAATAATCATAAAGAAAATTTTAAATATAAAAATAATTATACTGTCTTTTGCCAGGCTATTGTTTAAGGCATTGTATAGCCCAACCCATATCTCTAATCATTTTTTTTTTACAAGGTCACCCATTCATGAGCTTGCCCTTCATAACCGGATCTTTGTCGCTTAAACCATTTCACTATCTCAAACCAGATCACCACAATAAATCCTATGGCACCGCTGATCATCAATTGCCATATCGACAACCGTTCAAAATCAAAGAATGCAGACAAAGGTTCTACATATAGTAATAAACCGGAAATCACTATTGTTATGGAAATGATCAATCCTACCAGGTTGTTTTTATAGTTCAGGGTGGTGATGATGGAATAATAAAATGACCGGTTGACCAGGGTTAAAAAAATATTGGCTGAAATGAGTACAGTAAAAACCATTGTCCGTGTAATTGCTTCCGTGAATTCCTCGTAAATCGCATACTGGTAAACAATCATAGTGCCGGTGGTTATGGCCAATCCCTGGAGAATACTGGTGGCTAATTCCCGCCTGTTAAAAAATGTATAGGTGAAGGGCCGGGGTTTTTGGATCATCGTGTTTTTTTCCATTGGTTCATTCTCGTATATAATAGAACAGGTGGGGCCCATGATCAATTCCAAAAAAATAATGTGTACCGGTGAAAAGATATTTGGATAAACCCAGCCTAGAGCAACAGGAATGAATACGGTTAGTATTATCGGAATATGAATGGAGATGATATATTGGATTGCTTTTTTGAGATTATCATAAATTCTTCTTCCCATAGCAATAGCATCCACCATTTTAGATAAATCATCTTCTACCAGGATCAGTGAAGCCGCCTGCTTGGCTATCTCAGTTCCTCTTTTACCCATGGCAATTCCGATATGTGCAGCTTTCAGCGCAGGCCCATCATTAACACCATCACCAGTCATAGCCACAATTTCATTTCCGGATTTTAAAGCATTGATGATTTTTAGTTTGGCATCAGGATACATGCGGGTAAATAAATTAATACCGGTTACGGTAGTTGAAAGATCAGCTTCGGGAATTTTTATCAATTCTTCGCCGGTCAAACTTTTTTCGTACCCTTTAAACTCTATTTGCCTGGCAATTGCTTTGCTGGTGGCATCCTTATCACCCGTAATTATTTTTACCCGGATACCTGCCCGGTAAAAGCTTTCCAACACCTCCCTGATATTATGTTTTGGCGGATCATAAAAGGCCACAAATCCTTTAAATGCAAATGAGATCATTTGCTGATTTTCAGGAAATTGATTGCCTGCTAATTCAGCTTCAGCGACTCCCAAAACCCGGTAGCCGTTTTCTGAAAGCGATTCAACGATCCCTGTCATTTCCTGTTGCTGGCCGCTGCTAAGCCGGCTAACCCGGATGATGGCTTCCGGTGCGCCTTTAGCCGCAATGATACGTTGACCATAACTGTTTTCAAAAAGATGAGTCATCATAGGAGGCTTTCCGCTTAACGGGTATTCATGAATCATTTTAAATTCAGCCCTTTCATCCTTTTCACATGAATCTTTATAAGCCTTGTGTAATGACACTTCCATAGGATCAAAAGGAATGGGTTCACTGGCCCACATGGCCAGCCCCAGCAATTCCTTTTCCTCCGGATGCAGTTCTCCTCCGGGGGTGGTTATCTTATTTACACCCGAGGCATATAGCTTTGCCAGGCCCATTTTGTTTTCTGTGATTGTACCAGTCTTATCAATGCATATCATAGTGGCCCCTCCCAAAGTTTCTACTGTTTTCATTCCCTTTACCAATACGCCCATTTTCATCAACCGCCAGGCTCCCAGTGCCATAAACGTTGTAAAGGCAACCGGAATTTCTTCCGGCAGAATGCTCATGGCCAGTGTCAACGCTTTTAGTAAACTATCAAGGATATTATAAGATTGAAAGTAATTGAGTATCCATATAACAATAAATGCAGCGACACCGGCTATCACCATTTTTTTTATAAAATCTGTGATCTGTAATTCCAACGGTGTTTTTTCTTCTTTGATATTTTCAATGCTTTTACCAATATCACCCATTCGGGTTTTATTACCGATAGCAGTTACTGTGGCTATGGCCAGTCCACCGGTAACGGATGTGCCACTGAAAATAAAATGATCTTCGTTGCCGGAGTTTTTAAAAACAGGAAATGATTCTCCGGTAAGGATAGATTCGTTCACCGAAAAATCGTTGGAATGAATAATCCTGCCATCAGCAGGAACAGCGGTCCCCTCCTCTACCATCATATAATCGCCGATCACCAATTCTTCAGTAGGGACATCCTTTAGGTTGCCCCTCCGGATAACCTTGCAATTGGGTTGTGTATATACTTTTAATTTTTCCAATGCACTGTGGCTTCTTCTATCCTGGTAAAGAGATATGGCAGAAACCAGCACGATAGCAACAACCATAAAAATTCCATCGCCTGAATTGCCACTAATAAAATAAATTAACGCAGCCGCCATCAGAAGAATGATCATGGGTTCTTTCGCCAGATCCCGGATAAAGTGCCAGATCTTATTCTCTTTTTTAGAAACTATTTTATTAAGACCATGGAGCGCCCTGGATTCCAGCACCTGCTTGTCCGTTAAACCTTGTATGTTAAAATTATTTACAGACATTATGATGGTTAAATATAACCAATCGATTCTTTTAAGGTGGGTGAAAATGGTACGGACAAAAGCAACAGGAAACCAGCAAACTAATAGAGAAAGAGAAAAAATTTACTTTGATTATAGGCAATAAAGAATGAAACTGAATTACACTTAGCTCATTTCGTTAATAGGAAAGATTAAATAGCTGTATCGGTTGTATTTCATATTGTAATTGTCTGTTCAAAAATTGTTTCGCTATGATGTTCTTTCATTGCTTAAAGTAATGACCAACACCCTGGAGTTATGTTTATGGGGGCATTTGTTTTGAGGTTTATTTTCTACTCCCAGGGTTGGGTATTGTGCTTTGGTATAATGGCCTATCTTTTTGCTTTATTTGAAGTTCCTAACCTTTTTACGTCTTTTTATATAGCCGATTAAAAAAATTGCCAAGGTTATAAAAAAAATAGTACATAGTCCAGTAATTACAACTAATACCCACATCTCAACATTATCAAATCCCGGAGCAACCCATTTTGTTATTTCCACAGAAACAAAAAAAAATATTATAGATAGGAGAATCCAAATTCCCAAATATTTCATGGCGTAAAAAGAATTTGGCTTCAAAATTTAAAATTTATTGTAAGGAAAATTTAATTACAGCCCCTTTATATATGTCGCACTATCCTTGTATGTATCCAGGTCCATCTCAACAAAAAAAGTTTTTACGCCACCGGTTTTTGCAGCGGCAAAAAATTCCTTCCAGTCAATAACCCCCTGGCCAACCGGCACTTGTTTTTTATCCTTTGTCCAGTCTGATAAATGCGAGGAATTAAAACGTCCCGGGTGTTTTTTAAAATAATCAGATGCTTTAAAACCCAGGTTGATAACTTCAGTCTGGAACTGCATCTTCACCAGTTCAGGATCAAGCCTGGCCAGCAAGGCATCATAAATCAGTTGTCCATCCAATTGTACAAATTCAATGGAATGATTATGAAAGCCGGCTTGCATACCCGCCCCTTTTATTTTTTCTGCCGCTTTATTGAGTTTATCCGCCGCCATCATATAATCATTTAAAGAGGCTGTTTTGGGCAAACCAAAAGATGAACAAACCATATCGGAAAGCCCCAGGTCTTTTGCAAATTGAATCCGGTCGTCCAACTTATCATCATTGAATTCCGAAAATCCGAAATGGCAACTCGGGCAGCTCAGTCCGGCATCATTTATAATGCTGCGCATATCCGCGGTCTTCATACTGATCAAAGGTGCATAACCTGCTTTCTCATATCCTTTGGGAGAGCACATCTCTGTTACTTTATATCCCATATCAGCCATCATCTTCAAGGTGCCGGCAAAATCTTTGCCCAGTATCTCCCGAATGGGAAAGGTCTGAAACCCGAGGGGAATATCGCTAAATCCATTCCGGGTTTGTGCCAATAGTTGTAAGGGGAAATGAGATAAGGCAAACGCACCACCTAAAGCCATCGTGGTTGTACCGATAAATTTTCTACGAGTCATCGTTTTCATGATAAAAGTATTTTTAAGATTGTTTATTTTACCCTGGTTTATACTTCACAATTGTAGCTCCTACAATTTTTATCTCTAAATATCAGCATTATTTAGCAGGCAATGATACCTGCTAAATAGAAGCAGGATCCCAACCAGGTCTGTACTCCCGGTTGAGCCACTTGTTGGCTTCCGGCACATTGGTTATTGTAACAGTAGCTGCATCATATTTTAATAGTTTGTTGCTTCTTAAAGCAGCGGCATATAAGTTGATGACTTCCGTAATGGGTTCTGCTTCCCTGAAATTTCCTTCGTATTGCTTTCCCGTTTTGCAGGCATCTACAAAAAGCGGAAGGGCTTCAGAAGTTTGCTGCACCTGGCTTTTTGTGTCCTTAACTAAAGGAGGGGCTTCCATTTTTTTTCCTGATATGATCTGCGGATTCTGAATGTTGAAACCCGCCAGAATTTTGCCAGACTCTCCCACGAACATCATTCCTTCCTGCGGCAACTCTTTATTTTCATTGATCAGTTCATCAGGTATAGTTGGTCGCATGCCGCCATCGTACCAGACAAGATCAACAGGCGGCCTGTTACCATTAGCCGGGTATTTAAATCGAACCGAGCTGGCCATAGGAAATGAAAAATCGTTGGCAATGCGGTATGGAACAGGATCTTTAAAACTACAAACATGACTTCGTTGAGGTATGATGACGGTAGGTGATGTTAATTGCAATGCATTAAAAACGCTCCACAAACTATAGTGACCCATATCAGCCATAGAGCCTCCGCCGAAATCGTACCAACCGCGGAATACCATATTAGTATAATTCGGATGATAAGGTCGGCTGGCTTCTGGTCCCAACCAAAGATCCCAGTCCAATCCATCAGGGACAGCTGGTTTATCGGAAGGAATCTCCGGGTACTGTGGCCATACAGGCCGGTTGGTCCAGTTATGCACTTCAACCAGTTTACCAATTGCGCCTGCATTGATCCATTTCATTACTGTCTCCATTGAACCATTGGAATCCCAGGGCACCAGGTGAGTGATGGCTTTGCTTTTTCTTGCCAGGTCAATAACTTTTTTTCCTTCTATCAGCCGATTAGAAAGAGGTTTATGAACGATAACATGTTTGCCTCTTTTTAATGCCGCTATGGAAAAAATACCGTGCAGGTGATCGGGTGTCATGATCTTAACTGCATCCATATCCTTTTCTTTATCCAATAATTCACGGGCATCTGCATAGCTGTTGCAGCCTTTATAATTCTTATCAGGCCGGGCATTGGCATAATAAGTATCCACAATGTGTTTTCCATTGTCCCTGCCCCCGGGAACTGTGTTATCACCACCAGGTTCCCAACTGGGTTTTTGTATGGCCTTGCGCACTTCATTCTTCAATCCATCTTTACTCCAGTCCTTGTATCCTCTTGGTTCTTTGCTGGGATCACAAACAGCCACCACTTGTATTCCCTGAACAGCAAGCATCGGCAACATCTCTTTGATACCCTGGGTTCCCATACCAATATATCCTAACGTGACTTTATCACTGGGTGCAATAAAATTTTTTCCTCCCAGCACATGCCGTGGAAGAATAGTGAACCCTACAGCGGATGAGGCCATTAACCTAACAAATTTTCGTCGGTTGAGCTGGTTAGCCTGGAAAGGAATGGATGAAGTTTTATCCGGAGCGTTTTCATGAGCAGCAGAAATATTTTCGTTCGTTTCTTTTTTCATATTGCAATTATTTTAATTATTAAAGAGAGGAGATTAAAGTTAAGGGATATTGCGAATGAAAAGAATAGGAATTATATGGTATGAAACTTAGGCTGATGTATAATAGCAAGTGATTTTGAAATGACTTGAATAAGGAAAGCAAATAACAACAACTTATTAGTTCTTCTAAAAATATAGCCTGTATTATCTTTCCACGAAGATTTATTTCTGGACGTAATTACAATATACAAGAGGATACGCTGTATTCTGTCGTGCCAGGAATAGCCAGGCCGGAGCAACAATCATTTCAACAAAAAGCTGCGGGTATAAAAATATTATCTTATTCCTTTTTCAGTTTATCAGTTAAATTAAGATTATGAGCAATTGCGTTTTCTTTTGCCACCTCATATCCTGCATCCGCATGGCGGATAATTCCAATACCGGGATCATTGCGAAGCACTCTTTTTAATCGTTGTTCAGCATCATCCGTACCATCGGCAACAATGACCATACCGGCATGTATACTATAACCCATGCCTACCCCACCCCCATGATGCAGGCTAACCCAGCTGGCACCGCCTGCCGTATTCAACAGCGCATTTAATATGGGCCAGTCAGCCACCGCATCGCTGCCATCCAGCATGGCTTCCGTTTCCCGGTTGGGTGATGCAACAGAACCCGTATCCAAATGATCACGACCGATTACAAGGGGAGCCTTGACTTTGCCCGACCTTACGAGTTCATTAAAAGCAAGACCAGCCTTTTCTCTTTCACCCTGGCCCAACCAACAGATACGGGCGGGCAAGCCCTGGAATGCAATCTTTTCCTCCGCCATTTTCATCCATCGCAAAAGACCCTCGTTAAGAGGAAACATTTTACATATTAGATCATCCGTTACAGCAATATCAGCAGGATCGCCACTAAGCGCAGCCCAGCGAAACGGACCTTTTCCTTCACAAAATAAAGGACGGATATAGGCAGGAACAAAACCGGGAAAATCAAATGCATTTTTTAATCCGTGCTCCTGCGCCCTTGCCCTGATATTGTTGCCATAATCGAATGTAATGGCACCCATACTTTGTAATTCCAGCATCAGTTCAACATGAAGCTTCATACTATCGTAGCTCAGTGCAATATATTGTTCAGGGTCTTCCTGCCGCATGATGGCGGCCTGGGTGTTGTTGATAGTATGTGGCACATAACCTACCAGGGGATCGTGAGCAGATGTTTGATCGGTGAGTGTATCCGGCACAACTTTTCTTTCAATCATTCTTTGCAACAGATTTACCGCATTGCATAATACGGCAATTGATAATGCCTCTTTATTTTGTTTGGCTTCCAATGCCCGGTCAATTGCATCGTCAATACTTTCATAAAAAACATCACAATAACGGGTTTCAATTCTTTTTTCAATACGCCATAATTCCACTTCGGCTATTAACGCCACACCTTCATTCATGGTAATTGCCAATGGTTGTGCGCCACCCATTCCGCCGAGGCCGGCAGTTACATTCAAAGTTCCTTTTAGCGTACCATTAAAATGTTTGGTTGCAGCAGCGGCATAAGTTTCATAAGTGCCCTGCACTATTCCCTGCGATCCAATATAAATCCAGCTACCGGCCGTCATCTGGCCATACATCATCAATCCTTTTTTTTCGAGTTCATCAAAATGTTTCCAGTTGGCCCAGTTGGGAACCAGTTGGGAATTACTTATCAAAACCCTGGGAGCATCCTTATGTGTTTGTAAAATACCAACGGGTTTACCGGACTGAATTAATAATGATTCATCATTTTCCAATATTTTCAGCGACGCAATGATCTGGTCAAGTGCCTCAAAATTTCTTGCCGCTTTACCGCGGCCGCCATATACAATCAGGTCATCAGGTCTTTCTGCTACTTCCGGATCAAGATTATTCAGCAACATCCGAAGGGCGGCTTCCTGTATCCAGCCTTTACAATTTAGTTGGGACCCTGTTGGTGTTTTATATTTGGTAAGGTCGTAAGAAGCTTGAACCATATCGCTGAATTTTTTAAATAAACAGATTGTGTTGTGTAATGGGGGTATTTTAAAAAACAAAGATGCAAAGATTATTTGATGGGTCCTTTGATACTTGTACATCCAAACTTTGTTCCAAACCTTGCTTTTCACGCAGGTGAACTGGTTCATGGAGACCGGATTTCTTCAAAGAAATTATTTCCCTAATATGATTTTTCTTATCGCAGAATATCCTGTAATACAAATAAACCTGATTCAATATGAATAAATGAATAAAAGTATACAGCATAAAAAATGAAAATTAAGTGCAATACAATATCTTCATTTAGTAAATATTTTTTTTATGAGTATTCACATTAATGCACAGCCAGGAGAAATAGAAAAGATAGTTTTATTACCCGGCGATCCGCTGCGGGCAAAATATATGGCCGATCATTTTCTGCAAAACGTTAAGCTCGTAAGCAGTACCCGCAATATATATTTTTTTACAGGTACATATAAAGACCGACCCCTTACCATCGGTGCCAGTGGTATGGGTTGCCCATCCATTGGAATATACTCCTACGAATTATTTACGGAATATGAGACTGCCTGCATCATACGCATAGGTACCTGCGGAGCCTATTCCAAAAAATCAAAATTGTTTGACCTGATCAATGCAGACACAGCCTGCAGTGAATCCACCTATGCCCGACATGCCTGTGGATTTAAAAAAGACAGGATGAAGCACCAGGGCCGTGCTTTTAAGACAATCAATGAAACAGCCAAAACGATGAATATTTCACTTGAAAAAGGAGCTATTCATTCCAGTGATATTTTTTACCGGAAGGATAAAGAAATACCTGCTGTTGTTAAAAAATATAAATGCCTGGCAGTTGAGATGGAAGCTTTTGCCTTATTTGCAAACGCAAGGTTTCTTGGAAAATCAGCCGCCGTTTTGCTTACCGTTTCAGACCTGCTAAACACCCATGAAAAAATTTCTGCTGAAGAAAGAGAAACGGCCCTTATACCTATGATGAACCTTGCATTAGAATCCGTAATGAAGATGTAAAACCAGATTGCCCTGTTTATAAATTTCTTTTGTGAAAAACAATATGATGATGATGATGATAGAGGTTAAGCCGGCAAAGAATATTTATTCCCTCAGATCCTTACATAACTTTAAACAAAATCATTAAATCCTGCATTTAATTCTACGCCCCCTTCAGATGTAAATTTGTTTACCTGGTCAACAAAGCTAAAATCACTGATGCAATTTTTTATCTGGTTAATATCATCGGCAAATATTCTGTCTTCCTCTGCAAAACCTACAAATCTCCTTACAAAATCATGTGCGAATTCAAGGATGCTGCTGCTTTTATGCGGGCGGCGAAACTCAATGGCCTGCGATGCAGATAATAGCTCAATGGCCAGGATAAATTCCAGGTTATCCAAAACCTGATTTAATTTTCTTCCACTAATGCTTCCCATACTTACATGATCTTCCTGCCCCAGGGAGGTAGGAATGCTATCCGCACTCGCAGGAAAACAAAGCGTTTTATTTTCGGTGACCAATGCAGCCGTTGTGTACTGGGGCAGCATAAAACCACTGTTCAACCCTACATTATTCATTAACAAAACGGGCAGTCCCCATTTTCCTTCCAGCAGCAAATAGCAACGCCGGTCAGAAATATTACCAATTTCTGCTGCGGCAAAACAGGCATAATCTAATGGTAAAGCCAATGGCTGTCCATGAAAATTACCACCACTTATGGTATCATTGTCTGAAAAAATGATCGGGTTGTCAGTAACGGAATTCAACTCTATTTCGGTAAGTTCTTTCAGATGAAGCCATGCGTTACGGCTGGCACCATGCACCTGGGGCATACATCGCAGGCTATAAGGGTCTTGTACCCGGCCGCAATCTATATGGCTTTGCATAATGGCCGACTGGAATAACAATTTCCTTAAGCGCTGTGCCACCAACTTATTGCCAGCGTAAGGCCTTAGCTTATGTAATCGTTCATCAAAAGGAGCGTTGGTGCCCGTGAGTGATTCAAGAGTCATGGCCCCGATGATGTCTGCAGCTTCCAGACAATTATGCATGCGCTGAACGGCTTTTACCGCAAATGCCAGTATAAATTGCGTGCCATTAATAAGCGCTAAACCTTCCTTGGGGCCAAGGGCTATCGGTTTTATATTCTCCTTTTGAAAGATTATTGGGGTATTCACTCTTTCACCTTTGTAAAAACATTCCCCCAACCCGATCAACGGCAGAAATAAATGGGCCAACGGGGCAAGATCGCCCGAGGCACCGACAGATCCTTTTTCCGGTACAACGGGTATTATATTGTTTTCTATGTGCCATAAAATTCTTTGCAGCGTTTCAACCTGCACACCACTGAATCCCTGGGCCAGGGCCTGTACCTTAGTGATCATCATGATCCTGGCCACCTCCATAGGAATTGGCTGACCCACCCCTACACTGTGGCTTTGTAAAATTTTATGTTGCAAAGTTGCCGTATCCTCTTCCGAAATTTTTGTATTAGCCAAAATTCCAAAACCGGTATTTATTCCATAAACAGTTTTATTATCAGATACTATTGCCGAAACATGTTGCTGGCTTTCCCTGATTTTTTTTATAGCGTCATCACCCAGGATGCCTTTACATTTTCCATTTGAAATGGAGAGGGTGATATTTACCGTAAGCTGATCTTTACCATAATAAAAAGTGGAAGGCATGTAATGAAAAATTAAGCCCAAATGTAATGGCTTTAATTCCGCTTGCAAAACATGAAATGATAAGGAAGTTTTATAAAAGCTGTGGGGCAAAAATAAGATCTGATATCAGCTTGCAATTAGGCAGCCCGGTTTCCATAAAAAAAGGCAGTATCAAAATGATGATACCGCCTTTTTCTTTTTTTATATTCAGGATCAAAACCCGAGTCCTATTGTAAATCCATTGACCATAGAGGGCAAATTGCCTTTAGCTGTTGCAGTGCCGGTGCTTAAGTTAACACTATAAATTTTTGTTGAACCTCCCACCGTAAACACCCCGTATGCTTTGTTGCTGGTGCCCCCGATATCGAATCCATTCCCGGATTCTGCATTAATACCCAGGCTGCCTGTCTCCACCAATGTGCCGGCATTTGGAGGATTTTGGATATATAGTTTATCGTTGCCTGAATCCACCACATGAAGAGTAGTAGAAGTGGTTCCGGCGAAATTATTTGCATAAGCTGCAGCATTGACAAATGGAGCACCCGGATTTAAGGTTCCATCCATTAATGTAACCCCATCTGCGGGGTTGGCCCGTAAATTCTGGCCATTGTTACTCACAATTCTTATCCTGTCAACCAAAGGATTAAAATCAAAACCAAATGATGTTCCGTCAAGAGCTATTGACAGTGTAGCAACAAAAGTTGCAATAGCATTGGATGTATTAATTGTATACAGGCGGCTATTGCTACCTAAGGCATATATCTGCCCGTTGACAGGGCGAAAATCAATTCCCAGCACCGACTCCCCGGCTTGTAAACCTGTAAGGGATTTTGTTACCAGGGCACTTGTATTGTCAGGATTAAAAATTAAAAAATTACTGCCACTAACTGCATAAGCAACAGGTTGCGTTGCTATAGCAATGGCATAATAGTTTTGATTGCATTTAAATTTTTCAATCTTGGTAGCCTTACCGCTGATTAAATTAATAGAAAACAAAGTGGATACGCCTTTTAACTGGTAAACAGCAATAGCGTTTTCGCCTGAATTATTTTTCCCTGAATAAGCAGCGGGAACTATATCAAATCCACCCTCTCCTTCAAGATTTACTTTTAAAGATCCTATTTCAACCAGTGTACCATTATTGGGAGGATCCTGCCTGTATAATTTATCCGAAGTTACATCTATGTCATACAATGTAGTGGTAGCAGCACCTGCTACACTGTTAGTATAAGCCACAGATGTTATCATAGCATTGGGCACTCCGTTAACAGAACCATCAACAGCAGCTACCGTTCCGGTTTCAGGATTGAGTCGCAGGTTCTGCCCTGTGTTGGTAACCAGCCTGATCCTGTCAACAGTAGGATTAAAATCAAAACTGACGGAATTACCGGTGATAGTTGGTGAAAAGGGCCCGGTTCCAATTGCTCTTGCAACTCCGGTTAAAGGGTTAATTACATAAATACGGCTATCAGATCCTACCCCATATAACTGTCCGGTAGCAGGACGAAAATCAATGGCCAATATTTTTACGCCTGCTCCTAATCCAGAAATTGTAGCAGAATTTTTCTTTTCGAATCTGCTGCCGGTATATTTATCCAGCATATTTCCATCGCCCAAAAGATAAAAGGTCATATTACCGTAATCCTTATCACCATCGTCGTCATTATCTCGTGACCGCTTTTCCCGATCATCGTCATTTGTATTTTCTTTAAAATCTTTTCTATAATCGTTTTGTTTCTGACAAGCAGAAAAGAATAGCATAGCCGTTAGTCCCAGGAGGACCTGATACCTTTTCATGTTATTTATTTTTTTGTTTTGGAAAGTTTATTCCCTGGTACTTACGAAGCCATTAGAAATACCGATTTACATTTTGTTAAAAATTTACTTTTCTGTTTTTAAGGAGACTAAAAAAGTCCCTGTACGCAAGAAAGGCCCGTTTAGGTTTTTTATTTTTAAGCATTATTACCTGGCTAATTGAACAGAAAATAAATAAGTGAAAATTGATCCTGAAAAATAATAGCACTAACAAATAAACATGAAGAGGGTCAATCACGATTTCGAAATTTGAATCGGGCAAACCCTGGATGTTATTAGCTTTTTCCTTCCGGTTTAACCGCCAATCAGTTTTGTCAGGATGGGCTTTTTTTGTTTACTTTGCCGCCTTGTGAGTCAGGCCTCTCCGAAAGGGAAAAAATTTACCTGTTGAAAAAAATTGTGGGTTGATTTGAGAAATGAATTACTTGTTAATTGACCGGCCCGGTAGCTCAGTTGAATAGAGCAATTGCCTTCTAAGCAATAGGTCATTGGTTTGAATCCAATCCGGGTCACAAAGCGAATCCAATTTGGTTTCGCTTTTTTTAATTTTACCAAAACGCTGAGTATGGAGGTCAAAATTGAAGCTGGCTGGAAGAAAAATTTGCAGGCCGAATTTGAGAAACCCTATTTTCAAAACATTCCCATCCATATTAAGACCGAGAAGGAGCAGGGTAAAACCATCTATCCATCCGGTTCTTTTATTTTCAATGCCTTTAATACCACTCCCCTGGATAAGGTAAAAGTTGTGATCATAGGACAGGATCCTTATCATGGGGCGGGGCAAGCTCATGGGTTATGCTTTTCTGTTCAGGATGGAATTCCGCCGCCTCCCTCACTGGTCAATATTTTTAAAGAATTAAAAGTAGATATAGGCTTATCGATACCCCGGCATGGCAACCTGACTAAATGGGCACAGCAGGGCGTATTTTTATTAAACGCTTCGTTGACGGTGCGGGCCGGAGAACCCATGAGTCATTCAAAAATTGGATGGGCTTCATTTACCGATGCAGTCATAAAAACTATTTCGGAGCATAAAAAACATGTTGTTTTTTTGCTCTGGGGAAAATTTGCTCAGGACAAAAGATCATTGATTGATGAGAGCAAACATTTAATACTAAAAGCGGCTCACCCTTCTCCGCTTTCAGCCCACACAGGCTTTTTGGGTTGCAAACACTTTTCAAAAACTAATGAATACCTGGTGAAACAGGGAATAGATCCCATAGACTGGAGACTTTAATTGGAATCGAAAATTCCTGAAGAGAAGGCTTACCTGCAGATTAAAATCTTTCAAAATATTATTTATTTATGATACCAAAAGAAATCAGTCTTGAAACCAGCAGGGTGCTTCTCCGCCCTCTTGAAGAAACCGATTATGATCATTTTTTGAACCTGGCCAAGCAAGATGAAGACATGTGGCAATACTTTTCATTAAATCTTGCAAATCCCGATCAATTAAAAAAGTGGATGGAGATGGCCTTCAACGATAAAAAGGCAGATACCCGCAGACCATTTACCATTATAGATAAAAAAACAAACTCGATTGCCGGCAGCAGCAGCATGGGCAATATTTCCTGGTATGATTTGAGGCTTGAGATTGGATGGAGTTGGTTAGGAAAAGAATACAGAAGCTCGGGTGTAAATAAACATACTAAGTTTTCAATGATGCGATATGCTTTTGAGGAGGTGAGCTTTGAACGAGTAGAATTTAAAACCGATGTGCTTAACGAACGGGCCAGAAAGGGATTAAAAAATGTGGGAGGTATAGAAGAAGGCGTATTAAGAAGTCATATGACCATGTGGAATAACAGGAGACGTTCTTCAGTTTATTACAGCGTTTTAAAAAATGAATGGCCTTTATTGAAACAAACTATATTTAAAGAAATTGAGTAAAGCCTGGTGAAATAAAAATTCGGATCAGAAGGGCTTTTCAAATTTTAAATATAATCCATGAGACTAGTGAAAAATATAGTTGCCCGAGTTTGGGCATTTTGGGGCATTATAAGTTTTGTTGCCACCTTCCTTATCATTTTTATTCCAGCCATGATCACCTACCTGATCCCGGATCCAAAAGGATCTGCCATATTTATCAGGATAGCAAAAATCTGGATGATTGTTTGGTTGCACATGGTAGGCTGCCCTGTTAAAGTGAGCGGCCAAAAACATTTTAAGAAAGGAAAAGCTTTTATTGTTACCTGCAATCATAATTCATTACTTGACGTGCCTTTGTCATCGCCTTTTATTCCCGGGGCAAACAAAACCATTGCAAAAAAATCGTTTGCTAAAATCCCGCTATTTGGATTGTATTATACAAAAGGATCTGTTTTGGTAGACAGGAACAGTGATGCCAGCAGGCGGAAGAGTTTTGAAGAAATGAAACAAGTGTTAAGAGCCGGCATGCATATGTGCATTTATCCAGAAGGCACACGCAACCGGACAACAGAACCACTGAAGAAATTTTACGATGGGGCTTTTAAACTGGCTGTCGAAACAAAAACCCCAATTATACCTGCATTGATTTTTAATACTAAAAAAGCATTACCGGCAAACAAATCATTTTATTTTTTACCGCACAAACTTAAAATGCATTTTTTGGAACCCATACCAACTACTGACTGTACTGTTGATCAGTTAAAAGAAAAAGTGATGACGGTTATGAAAGATCATCTTGTACAAAACAGTATCAAAAACCGGTAAAGAAAGATCGGGTACGGTTGATACGAAGATCTTGCAATATGCCCGACTTGGGACTAATGGTAAAATTAAAATACCGGTAAGCACCAATTGGGGTGACATTAATTGACATTTGCCAGCAATGCATTTCCCTGTTAATAGATAAAGTAAAAGTTTGGATCTCCTTGGTTCTGAAATCATAGTTCACATTACTGATACTGAAATTCCATTTGGGCGTAAGACTGAAACTGCCACCTATGCTGACATTGGAATTCACCACTTTTTCAAAACCGCTGTAATCGGCTTTGGGCTGTTCACTAAAATATAATGAGTAAGAAACATTTACCTGCCAGGGAATATTAAAGTCAACAAACTCAGCCGGATTTTGACGCATATAGTCCAGCAATCGCTGCTTATCAGCGGCCAGAATCGGATCATTCAATTCACTATCCAGTTGCTCCTTTTTCTGTTTATCTTTTTGTTCATCCCGGGGTTTGCTTTGAAAGGAGGTGGACATCGATATACTGCCGGATGTGATACGGCCAGGACTGAATCCTCCATCACCCTTCCATAAATAAACGGAACTATCCCCACCATACCGGTTGCGTATATAAGGGCTCACATCAGCAGAGGCATTCAAATTGATCTTATCAAAAAGATTGTTCCGGAAATAAAGATTGATATGCGATAATTTCAAAGAATCAGCCAAAAAATTATAACCACCCTGAAATCCAAACCCATCGATCAGTCGCAGCTTTTTAAATTCTGATTCTGCATTGGCCGTATCGTTTTTAGGCTTGTATTTCATTTCAAGGTTATTATCAATCCCGAAACTGATACCTCCATTCGTTATGTCGCTATACCCGCTATACAGCCCCCCCTGCAACTGGGAATAACGTATCACATCCCCTTTTGGATTCACCGTAAGGGTATCGTGATATTTCCCCGATAGCGAAGGAGAATAGTTAAAACCAAAAGTA
>JBGTNK010000147.1:0-1680 GCA_041743125.1 Chitinophagaceae bacterium | reverse complement strand
TGTGGCGATCATATCAATGAGCAACACATACATAATATAGATGTGATGAACTGGTTCAAGGGTTCATATCCTGTAAAAGCCCAGGGCATGGGTGGCCGGCAGGTAAGAAAAGGAAAAGACCATGGAGAAATCTTTGATCATCATTATGTAGAATTTATATATGCGGACGGATCAGTGTTAAATAGTCAGTGCCGTCATATTCCTGGTACAGCCAGCCGTGTAGACGAAATGCTGATTGGTACAAAGGGAATCATTCGTTGTGGTGAAGGAACTATTAAGGATGCAAAGGGTAAGGAACTTTTCCGTTTTGATAAGAAAGGAGAAAACAATCCCTACCAGGCGGAGCATGATGAATTGTTTGCTGCAATCGCAAATAATGAATACAAATTTGCCGATACGGAAAATGGAGCAAAAAGTACAATGACCTCTATTATGGGAAGGATGGCTACTTATAGCGGTCAGATCATCGATTGGGATAAAGCTATTAATTCAGGAATTGATATTATGCCGAAGAAATATGACTGGAATGCATTGCCGCCGGTACTTCCCAACGATGAGGGTTATTATCCGGTAGCTGTACCGGGTGTTACCAAATATGTTTGATTCTAAGAAGGCTCAAAAAAATTTTTGAATTGTCGTGCAGAAAGCACGGCAATTTTTTTTGTCATCAATATTGGATGTCGCATTCGGTGGCAGGAAAAGCCAAAAAATTTTTATAAAAAAAAGCACCCATATGAGGGTGCCGGTACTTTTTTATTCAGCAATTCTTTAGCTCAAATGTTTTGAGAGATGCTTAGCCATATCAAACATAGATACCTGGCTTTTACCACCAAACACCACTTTTAATTTTGCATCGGCATTGATCATACGTTTATTTGCGCTATCCTGGAGTTTATTGGCTTTAATATAAACCCAGATCTTTTTTACCACTTCGGTGCGGGCCAGGGGTTTGCTTCCTACTACCGCAGCTAAAGCGTCGCTGGGAGTGAGGGCTTTCATAAATGCTGCTGAAGGTTTGCGGGCGGCTTTCTTTTTAGCTGCCTTTTTAGGAGCTGCTTTTTTGGGTGCCGCTTTCTTTGGTGCTGCTTTCTTTACAGCTTTTTTTGGTGCTGGTTTTTTAGCTGCTTTCTTAGCTACTTTTTTTGTTGCCATCTTTTTTAAATTTAGAATGTTAATGGGATTCAGTAATTACCGTATCAAATATAAATTATTTTCCAACCTGATAGCGGAGTGTTTCTTAGTTTCCCTAGGTAAAATGGCCAATAATGCCTGCGGAATGCAATATTATCTAAAATCCCAGTTCTTTTGCAGGGTCCCAAAACAGCTTCTCAAAATCCACTACCGTATCATTTTTCACTTTAATTCCTTCTTTCTTTAACAACTTTTCCATGGTATCCGGTTTGCCAAAATGATGCTTTCCGCTGAGCATTCCATTGCGATTGACAACCCGGTGAGCCGGAATCTTTGGATGTATCTTATCAGCACCATTCATGGCCCAGCCTACCATACGGGCAGAGAGTTTTGTACCCAGGCAAACAGCTATGGCCCCGTAAGAAGTGACTCTTCCCCTGGGTATCTGACGGGCTACTTCATATACCTGTTCAAAAAAGGATTCTTCTTTTTTGCCGGAGGGTTTGATGGGATTTAGTTTTTCGGCAACTTTCTTTTTTATAGGCATAC
>JBGTNK010000146.1:0-2745 GCA_041743125.1 Chitinophagaceae bacterium | reverse complement strand
ATCAGGGGTCTTGAAAATTATGATCATACAGAACTGGCAAAGGACATTGCCGAACGATGGATAAAATTAAATACTGATGTGTTTAAGCGTACCGGCAAATTAATGGAAAAGTATAACGTTATGAATACTCACCTGGAAGCTGGTGGTGGCGAATATCCCGGCCAGGATGGATTTGGCTGGACCAATGGCGTTTTACTTGCTCTTATCAAAAAATACGGCCAGCAATAAACGTAGCTTAATCTTTAACAGGTTGCAGAAGCAGGAACTGGTAAGGTTCTAATAAGAGGTAATCATTGTCTTCTCCAATTTCATGTGTTTTACCTTCCCAGTGATCAAACAAGAGATCCGATTTGGGATCCTGCTCCTTAAACGCATACCAGGTAAGAAAAGAAGGTTCCGGGTTAAAGTTGAAAATACAAAAAAGTTTATCTTCCTCTCTCCATCTTACAAATCCCGCAACATGAATATTATGTGGAGTCATCCATCGCAGGTTACGAAGATCTGCAACCATGGATAATTTTTTTCTTAACGCTACCAGGCGTTGCGTACCGGAAAAAACCTGGTTCTCTATACTTCCTTTTACATTGATCAGTTTATTTTTTTCCCAGTTGATCACGGGCCGGTGCATCCAGCGATTATCATAACTTTTGCCCGGATCTTTCAAAAAAGAATAATCGTTGGTATAGGCTGCCTCATCACCATAAAATAACATCGGTACACCACCAAGGAAAAAACTGTGCGCCTGCATCATCAATATTTTCTGGATAGAAACCTGTACGGCCTGGTGGTCATTAGTCTCCAGGGCTTTTTCTAATCCACAAAGAGATGCCAGCGTTCCACTGATTCGGGCATCCCCGGTTTTAGGATTACTTGAGAATAAGGCGCCTTTTGCAGGTGATGAATGATGATGCCCTGAATAATATTTTTTTAAAAATTTTCTATGTTCATAAGGAACAAAGCCGGCTTGTTGAATCATATAATCCTCATAACCCAACCCAATATCATCATGGCATCTTGTATAAGTGATCCATGAACTGCCAAATGGCTTTTTTGATAATTCATGTTGGGCAGCCAGCATTATCCTTGTATCTGCAGTGGCCAGCATATCCCATTGTAAAGCCATATGCGTGGCATTGTATGCAAAGTCACACTCTCTGGCCGTAAACTCATCAGTGCCGAAATAAGGCATGATATCCCGGGGAGCAACAATGGCTTCTCCTAACAAAGCCATGCCCGGTGTAGCTACTTGCACGCATTGTTTAATTAACCGGAGAATGATATGCACTTCCGGAAGATTCTGGCAGGTAGTCCCTAATTTTTTCCAGATAAAGGCTGGCGCATCAATTCTTAAAATATCAACACCCAGGTTGGCATAAAAAAAGATGGTATCCATCATTTCCACAAATACTTTTGGATTGTTATAGTTCAGATCCCATTGGTATTTATGAAACACGGTCATTACCCATTTATTACATTCCGGTATGTAAGTAAAATTTCCGGGTGAGCTTTCAGGAAAAATATCAGGCATTGTCTGATCATATTGATCCGGCAGACTTCGGTCTTTGTAGAAATAATAAAAGTCCTGGTAATCAGCATTTCCTTCTTTTGCCTTTAACGCCCATTGATGCTGATCTGATGTGTGATTCAGCACAATGTCAAGCATGAGGTACATATTTCTTTCACGCAATTTATTTTGCAGATGCTTCAGTTCTTCCATTGTACCAAATCGCTTATCAACTTTACGGAAATCCGAAACTGCATATCCTCCGTCACTTTCTTTCTCCGGGCTTTCAAACATGGGCATCAGGTGCAGAAAGTTGACGCCAAGTTTTTCAAAATAATCCAGGTTGCTGCTTAAAGTTTCAAGGTTGCCAAAAAATCTGTCAACATATAAGCTCATGCCTGTAATCTCATTGCTGAGAAACCAGGGCTCGCCTTCAATTTTTAAAAGATCTCTTTCTTTTAATTTCTCTGTCCTCTCCAGGTATGATTTGATAATTACCTGAATCATCTCATTAAATGTTTGTTCAGCCTTGGGATGATGTTCATATAGCCTCATGAACAACTCAAATATAACGGCTGTGTTGGCCATAAAGCGGGTGAAAAACAAATTGTCTTTCCCGCTAATGTCAAGCCCGGCTTCCTGTATTGATTGATTGATGCGCTGATGAAGACCGTAATTATACATTCTTCTTTTATTTAAATATCGTATTGGTTAAATGCTTAAACGCTTCCATCGCTCCCATATATTCGCAGGTTCTGGCACCGGCCTTATTGGCATTCATAATGATTTCCTTCCACCGGCTTACCGGCAGCTTTTGAATTTGTTGCAGTGGTAAAGAACTTAACTGGTATAAGACGGCTCCTACAAAGGCATCGCCGGCTCCGGTTGTATCCAGTGGCTTTATTGCAATACTTGGTACAATGACGGTTTTGCCGTTTAATCCCAGCATGGTTCCTTCTTTACCTAATGTAATGGCAAATACAGAAGGTGTTTTTTCCAATAAAACGGCAACGGCATCTTTCAGCGTGGCTTTGCCGGTGATCAGCATCGCTTCTTCATCACTCACTTTAAAAAAATGACAACTGTTTAAAAAATTCCACGACTGGTCAACAAATGTTTGCGCATTATTTTGAAAAAGCAAATGACGATAGTTGGGATCAAAACTGATGAATACCGGATGTTGTAAACATTGCTGGAGAAGTCCCTGGTAGGCCGCCTGCAAAGGACCGGGTAAGAACCCT
>JBGTNK010000145.1:0-13710 GCA_041743125.1 Chitinophagaceae bacterium | reverse complement strand
TTCTTATGAATAAGGGCCCTGATCTTATCACCAAAAAAGGCGGCAACAAAAACGCCGGTGAGGCCCCCGGCCATTGTAGCAAAAAATATGGTCCACGGAGAAAGACCAAAGACAAAACCCATGGGAATGGCTGCATAAATTTCGAAAGTGGCCAGCCCGGCCACAGTAAGTATTTTAAAAAACATGAATGGATAAGGTAGTGTTATTTATAAAAACGGTGAAAATAGTTGAAAGATTTCAGGAGAGGCAGACTGGTCCTGTTAATTTATAGGTATTATTTAAAAGCTGGTATTATTAAGTGACCTCTCCATGGGTGAGACCTTCTATGGCAGGGTTATTCAAGGCACCGAATCATTGTGTGTTACTTATTTATTCCCTTTTAAAGTTGCTTTGCACAATATTTACAATAAACGGCGTCATCATCATGCCGGTCTGCACCGCAACCGCGGCAAGCTCTTATTCCCCGATTTGATTTCATAGCCTGCGACATTTCAACAGTAACAATACCTGTGGGTACAGCGATGATACCAAATCCCAGGATCATAATGATGACAGAAACAAACTGCCCGGGAACCGTCTGCGGGGTAATATCTCCATAGCCAACGGTGGTTAGTGTAACGATAGCCCAATATATACTTTTAGGAATGCTGGTAAATCCATTTTTTTCTCCTTCTATCAGGTACATAAAAGATCCCAGGATGGTGACCAGTGTCAATACGGTAAAAATAAAGATGGTGATCTTTCTTCTGCTGGCACGCAGAGCAAGCATGAGAACCCTGCTTTCGCTGACATATTGAACAAGTTTGAGCACCCGGAATACACGGAGAATACGAAGCAACCGGATAACCAGGAGATATTGTCCGCCGGGGTGAAACAGGCTGATATAAGTTGGTAATATGGCCAGCAAATCCACCACACCAAAAAAACTGGTAGCATATAAACGAGGCCTGGTAACGGAAAGCATCCTCAAAATATATTCTAGCGTAAATAAAACAGTGAATATCCATTCTGCATAAAATAACCATTTCCCATAAGTGGCTTTGATGGCCTGCACACTGTCCAGCATAACAGCCAACACGCTTAGTGCTATACTCACAATTAGTATAATGTCAAACCATTTTCCTTTCGGAGTATCGGCTTCAAATATGATCTCGTGAAGCTTTCTGCGCCAGGGGGTTAATTTTTTTTCTTGTTTGGCTGCTGTCATTGTAATTTCTCTTACCAGGTTTTTTTGGGAATAGCCATACCCGAAGATAACCAGAACATACATGCAGGCAAAGCATTGTTTAATTGCCTTTTTATACCAGCTAAAAAGCCGGCAGGTACCTGGTAGTAATTCAGGAATACTTTTAATCTAACCGGTACATTTTTATTCTATTCTTTGGATCTCTTTATGCGTTGTTTTTAACTACCTGTTATTAAGCCAGGCTATGCATTTGAAAAGGGAAATACCAGGATAATTTTTTTTGATCTGTAAACAAAATATCAAGTGGCTTGCATATAGAAATATTTTTCCTGGTGTCCATGGGAAGAGGACAGGATGTTAATTTATTCAGGAAATAACAGGGGGTAATTAACAGGCAATTGTCCCCATTAGTATCTGGCATCATTTTTTATTCATAGTAAGTGAAATTATTTTTTCACCAAAAATTTATATTATGGATAAGATGGAATTAAAAGGAAACTGGCACGAATGGAAAGGAAAGCTTAAAAAAGAATACGGTGATCTAACGGATGATGATCTGAAATATGAGGAAGGTAAAGATGAAGAGTTTTGGGGCAGGGTTCAGAAAAAAACAGGAAAGGCTAAAGACGACCTGGTTAAATGGTTAAAAAACTTAGGATAATTAAGAATGCTTTATCCTGATGTTTAATTATTGTAGTATAATTGATCTTTAATCAGAATCCGACATGGCAGAACTGGACATCAGGATATCTCATCGTTTGCCGCCGCAACAAGCGCTGGAACGTATCCAGGGCTTGTTGCGGAATTTGCAGCATGAACATAAGGACATGATCAGGAATGTTCGGGAAGAATGGAATGGCCGGGAAGGTCATTTTGAATTTGCAGCAAGTGGTTTTAATCTTTCCGGAAAAATACATGTGGAAGAAAACTCCGTTCACATCGCGGGGCCATTACCCTTTGCCCTTTCATTTTTTAAAGGTAAGATCAGCCAGATCATTAAAGAAAAAGCCGAAGACCTCCTAAAAGAATGATCTTATACCATGCTGGTAAATGCCGTCATAAAGTTCAAACCTTTTATGGCGAATTTTTTCCCCACTTTCCTCATCTATTTGAACCGCATTTTATAAGGAATTAAGATCAATTCATTTCAGCCATTCTTTTATTCCCTCTGTAATCAGAAATTTCTATCGATTTGATATTCTCATTTCCATAGATGAATGGGGTGGATTGGGAAAGGAAAGAAGCACCAAAATAAACTTCCTGCTTTCTTGTAGTTCCGTTTTTGTAAGTAATGATAGCAGAAGCATCATGCGGTTTAAAGGGAAATAAACTGACTAGTTTTTTACTTTCAAAAATTTTCATGGGCCCCCGGTTTTGCCCCGCTGCCAATAAGCATTTATCATTTGCACTTTTAAACTTTACCAGGCTTTTCCCATTACCGGGAATAAAGATTCCGCTTTCTAAAATGGATAAGGCATTAAAATTTCCCCGACCATCGCCTTTCAAAAACAAACCATTGAAGGCGTCATACCTCCCAACAGATACTTCCGTTCCAAAATCATTTCCATTAATAATCAGGTCAAGGTTACCATCGCCATCAAAGTCTTCCACTACCATACCATTAATAGTTGAAAATTGTGCAACAACCGGCAATGCCGATATTGCAAATTTGCCGTTGCCATCGTTTCGGATAAAACTATTTCTGAAATTATTTCCTTCTAAAATCAATGCGCCTTTTAAATCCTGTGGCGTCAGCAAGTCCTTCATACCGGCCAGCGCATAAGGTTGGTGGGTGGCGAATATTTTTCGTTTATAAATTATTTGTTCTAACAGGTCGTCCCTGTTTTGTGCAGGAAACTCTTTCATTTTCCCCTCTATATCCGGCAGGTACAAGGAGGGTATCATATCATACACACCATTGCTGTCAAAATCTTTTCCATACATCCTGACAGGATATTTTTCACTGGCCCGGTAAAAAGAATTGAGCCCCATGTTGCCTGCGATGTAATCTATGTCACCATCATTATCAAAATCGCCGGGAGCCAGGCTATTCCATATTCCGGATTGGTTGCTGATGCCGGTGGCGCTGCTGATATTGGAAAAAATGCCTTTATTGTTTTTTAAAAATGTTATGGGCATCCATTCTCCTGCAAGCACAAGATCGGGCCACCCATCATTGTCAAAGTCGGTCCATATGCCGTCGCAAACCATACCTATATTTATTAAACTACCGGCCACTTCCTTCGTTACGTCCGTGAATTTAATTTGCCCGTCCCTGGAATCATTTCTATAAATAAAACTGGAAACAGGTTGAGGGTAGAGCCGCGGGTTAACCCGTCCGGAAATAAAAAGGTCTGTTTTTCCATCTTTATTAAAATCGGCAGCACGAACACAAAACTTGCTGGTGAAATTGGCCGGTATCGCTGTTGAATCCAGCGTGAAATTTCCTTTACCATCGTTAATATAAAAGCGGTCGCGGTAGGCCGGATCATTGCTTTCATATTCATACCCTCCACCTGCTATAAAAAGATCGGGATCATTGTCATTATCTGCATCAAATAACAACACGCCGAGATCATCACCCTTTTTTTTCTTTGCCTCTTCATCCGGTAGTAATGATTTTTGGATAAATCGTCCATCAGCTTGCTGAAAGAATAATTGAGCACTGTAAAAGGCAGAGCCGCCTGCCATGATATCATCATAGCCATTTCCATCTATATCAGCTGCCGCCAGGGCGGGGCCATACTCTGAAAACTTATGGGGTAATAATCGCTGAACATTAAAATCTATATAATCTAATTCTTCCTGCCGGTAGTGAATATTGACGGAGCTTGTGATTTCCCTGAACAGGGCAGAGGACGCCAGTTCAGGTTCCGCAAAACTATAGCTCATATTTGCATCAATTATATTTACCGTTAAAAGCTGGTCTGCTTTTACATTTTGTAATAACTGCATTTTGCCGCCGGGCCATTTGATCAATGCCGAATCTATCACTTGAATATTTCCCAGGCCAAAATGCGCTATATTCTGGTTGGATGATAAATATCCGCGGTAGGGACTGTTTTCATATACCTGTTGTTTACCGCTGGCATAATGTAATTCAACCCAAGCGCCGATCCCGTTTTTATTTAATGAATCGCCTCTAAATTTTATTTGAAGAAAATGGTTATCGTTCTTAGTAACATCTCCTGACCGGTTTCTGTAAAGGAGGGCTTTGTCATTGATATTATTAATGACCATATCCAGGTCACCATCATTATCAAAATCTGCAAAGGCAGCACCATTTGAAAAAGTGGGTACCATCAAACCCCAATCTTTTGATACATTGGAAAAGGTAAGATCCCTGTTGTTTTTAAAAGCATAATTATGAAGCTTGATCTGTGGTGCCCTTGTCAAAATTTCTTCATGCGACATTAGGTTATTTGCAGTAAGCTGGAAAGCCATAAAGTCGTGGTCCGTTATATCCCTGGGATAACCATTAGTAACAATAATATCCCGCCATCCGTCATTATCAAAATCTACAACCAGCGGTGTCCAGCTCCAGTCTGTTTCTGCTATGCCGGAATAAAAACCAATGTCGCTGAAAACAGGATCGCCAATTGAATCATTTTGATTAACCCGTGGCCCCTGGTTTAAGTGCAGGGTATTTCTTACATATTGATAGGCGTAGCCAAATTCATCGCTGCTTTGATAAGTTCGGTAACTATTCCCGTTCAGCATCATTTTCTTCCTGTAATTGTCTTCCGGATTCATATCCAGTTCAATGACATCCGCAAGACCATCATTGTTTATATCGGCAATATCCTGGCCCATAGCATTTGCAGCCGCATGTTTAAAGTAAGAGGTGGACTTGTCGGTGAAGGTGCCGTCGTGATTATTTATGTACAGAATATTATTAGAAAGAAAATCATTGGTGACAAATATATCTTTCCAGCCATCTTTATTAATATCACAGATAGTGGAGCCATGGCCATATCCTTCAATAGTAATACCCGCTTCTTTCGATACGTTGGTAAATATTCCATGTTTTAAAGAATCATGCCAGTCATTGCGGTACAACCTGCCGGTACTGGGAAAAGAGCCATCTTTAATAATAGTCCGAAACTGGCCGGGATTATTATCCTGCAAAATTTCATTTACAGTAAGGTACATATCCAGGTCGCCGTCATTATCATAGTCGAAAAACGCAGCCATGGTAGAGTGGGTACTGTCATTTAATCCATACTCTGTTGCCATTTCATCAAAATGCGGAATATTATCAGTCCCAATTCCTTTGTTGATATATAATAAATTCTGTCGCTGTTCCGGGTTTTTGGTGAGTGTAGCACTTACATACATATCCATCCATCCGTCATTATTGATATCAACTACCGCCACACCTCTGCTCCACCTGCCATTACCTGTAACGCCGGCTGCAATGGTGATATCCCGGAATTTAAAATCACCTTCGTTCAGGTATAATTTGTTTGGCACTGCATTGCCTGTGAGGTAAATATCCTGCAGGCCGTCGTTATTAAAATCTCCGATACCTGCACCTCCACCATTATATACATTCGGTAAATCAAGCGGATTGATAGAATCATTTTCTGTGATCAGGTTGTTAAAATCAATCCCGGAGTGTTTGGAAGAAATTTCTTCAAACAGGTTCTTCTTGCCGCACGAAAAGAATAGTATGATAACTGTACAGAATAAAGTAAACCGGAATATGATATTTATTTGCCTCATTGGTGAGTTTAAATGAAATATAAACTTACACAAAAAAGGTAGGGCTACGTGCCCTACCAAACCAAAATTGCTAAAAACTACTGCTTATCAAAAAACTAGTTATAACCGGGGTTTTGTTTTAATACTATTTTTCCAGATGCATTTTCAAGATCGATCTGGCTTTGTGGTATGGGAAAAAATTCATTTGTTCCTTTGGTGAACTGCGCTGTAGGATTTACCGCGAAGAATGATTTCTTTGTTTTTTCAATGCTCTGGTAAGTATTCAGCACATTGGCCATAAAACCAGTACCATTGTCCCAGCGTGACAGGTCAAAGAACCGGTGGCCTTCCATTGCCAGTTCCAGCCTTCTTTCAAATTGCACTGCTTTACGAGCATAATCTTTACCACCTCCTGCAAAATTGCCAGCAGGGTATAGGTTGATCTTATAATTATCGGCCGGTGTTACTTGTGGAGTGTATTTGGAACTGGTTGCACTATATGTAGCATTTTTATAAACCCAACCTGCAGGATCTGCAGCCCGGCTGCGTACCTGGTTTACGTATTCCTGAGCTTTATCAAGGCTTCCAATTTCCACTTCACATTCCGCAGCCCATAAAATGATATCGGCAAACCGGATGAAAGTATAATTATTGGCATTGATCTGCGTAGCTCCCCAAAAGCTGGTTTCATTAGATGAATAGCTACCAAACTGGCTTTTTGCGTATACATTTTTTCTTGGGCTGAAAACACCATTCACCTGCGGGTCACGAATCCAGGCAATATTTTGAGGACCCCAATCGAGATAAGGAATTCCAGGGCGTCCTATTGTCAAATCCACACGGGGGTCCAGTGTGCCGGTATAAATATTTGTCGAGTCACTTACACCTGTACCATTGTTCCATGTATCTAATAATGGTAAGCCAGTAGCAGGATCTGTTTTATAGGCATTGGCCAGGTTAAATGATGGATTATTAAATCCGCAGCAACCACCCGGTGCTCCCGGTCCGTTTGGAAAATTTAAAACGTCTCCAAAATTTCCGTTTAATTCCGAACCATCATTCACTGATGTTTGAAAAGCAAAAACAGACTCAGGACCATTTTTTGTTTGTGCATTAAAGTTATCCTGAAAATTGACAAGAGTGTATTTTGCTCCTGCTGCTGTAACGCCATTAGCTATCAGGTTTTCCAACAGTGGTTTTGCTTCAGCATATTTATCCTGGAACATATAGGCTTTAGCAAGGTAGGCCATCGCAGCCCACTTGTTTGCTCTTCCTTTCTGCGGTTGAGTAGCTGGTAAATTATCAATGGCAAACTGGAAGTCAGCTTCAATTTTTGGCCAGATATTTATAAAGTTTCCGGTTGCATCAATATTGGGTACATTATAATTATTAGCATCGTAGGTAATGGTTTCGTCTACATAAATTGGATTGTTCCACATTTTTTTTGCATCAAAATGATAATGACCTCTTAGGAAACGGGATTCTGCTTCCATCACTTTTGCGTCTGCAGCAGCAATATCAGTTGCTTTGGGTAAAAGTCTTAAAACATCATTGGCCCGCTGAATACCTCCATAAAGTATTTGCCATTTAATGGTCATGTACGAAGATGTGGAAGTGGATTTTGACCAGGTGGCCAGCAATACCATGGGTGGTTGATCGCTGGGCGTGGATCCCTTATATGAGTCATCAGCCACGATGCTTCCATATACCCAGTTGGAACCGGCAGCGCCATACGTAAATCCCTGTACGCTGTTGCCGGCAAGACTAAGACCTGATGATCCATCAAGAAAAGAATAGGCACCAATTAATACAGCTTGTATTCCTGCCTTGTTCGCCACATTCACTTCGCTCAACTGGCCAAGAGGTTTTTTGTCCAGGAACTTTTTGTTGCAGGCATAGGTTATAAAGGCGATGCCCAGGCAGCAAAACATTAAAATTCTATATTGTTGTTTTTTCATTTCAATTTTTTTGAGTTGTCAAAAATATTTTAGCCTGCATATCAGAAGGAAAGATTAACACCCACTGTATATGCTTTTTGATTGGCCGGGTAGGCGCCACCATCTACACCAAAATTGGTGCTCGTTAATGTGGAACCCGATAATTCCGGATCTAATCCTGAATAGCCCGTTATGGTAAACAAGTTCAATGCCTGCGTGTATAATCTTAATTTATCAATACCGAAACGCTTCAACAAATTCACGGGTAAAGTATATCCCAGTGTAAGTGCCCTGCATCTCAGGAAGGATCCATCTTCCAGGTAATAGGAATTGAACTGAGTGGAATTACTAAAATTGGCTGAGCGTTCCAGCTTGGGAACTTTTGCATTGGGACGATCAGGTGTCCAGGAATTGTAAACTGCATCTTTACTGATGGCTACATCAAACACCTGGGGGAAGTCTATGGAGGCACGTACATTATTAATAACATCGTTGCCCACTGATGCATACATGAACATAGACAAGTCAAATCCTTTATAGTTTGCACCAAGGTTAAGACCTGCTGTAAAATCAGGGTTAGGATTTCCAAAATGAGTTCTATCCGCTGAGTTGATCACTTTATCACCATTCACGTCTGCAAACTTATGCCGGCCCGGGGCTGCGGCTTCCTGGGTAGGTGAACCACTGATATCAGCTGCACTTTGGAAAAGGCCAATTTGCTTATATCCAAAAAACGAACCGATAGGATGGCCGGGTTGCAATCTTGAGTTGCCGTAATCAATATATAATGTTCCCTTGGGAAGCGATATTACTGTGTTGTCATACGATGTAAAAGTTCCGGTAATATCAAAGCCCAAATCGTTTTGAATTTTGCCATGATAGGTAACAGAAAAATCAATTCCCTTGTTTTGTATATTACCAACATTAATAAAAGGTAACAGTGCGGAGCCCACTGAAGCAGGAGCTGCAGGACGGAACAACAATCCCTTGATGTCTTTCTTATACCATTCTAATGATAATTCCAGTTTGTTGCCCAACAAGGTGGCATCAATACCTATATTGGTAATGATATCTTCTTCCCAGGTAGTGGCAAGGTTACCATATTGTGCGGAATATAATCCTTGCGCCGGTGCAGTGCTGGTTCCGTTTATATCATAATAAGACTGTACAGAACTTTGACCAAATAATGTATAAGCATTGGTTGGGTTAATATTACTGAGAGATCCCAACTTACCCCAACCTCCGCGAATCTTCAGGTCATTGAGCCATGAAAATCCCTGCATAAAATCTTCGGCAGAAATTCTCCAGCCTGCCGTGATGGAAGGAAACACACCATAACGATAGTCAGAAGAAAATACAGAAGACCCATCCCGGCGAAGTGTTGCGCTCAGCAAGTATTTTTCATCAAAGGCATAATCTACCCGGCTGAATATAGAGAAAAGAGAACTTTCATAAGGGCTTTGAATGCCATTCACAAGTGTATTACTATTTTGCTGCCCTGTAGGTGTACCGAAATTTAGTGTCCATAAATTTGGATCAACTGTCAGGTCATTGAGGTTGGTAATAAAATAACTTCCTCTTGCACCTGAAATGCCGCGGGCATAATTGCTGATGGCTTCACTTCCAATCAATGCATCCACTTTATGCTTACCGGCGAATGTGTTGTTATACTTTAATGTATTGGTCCATGTCCAATTGCTGTTGAAGGCAGAGCTTTCCAGGAAGCTATTGGGGTTGGTGCTGTTTTCAGCATTTTCGTATGCGGTGAAAACAAAAGCATTATTATAGAAATTTTCTACTGTTCCACCGAAACTGGTGCGGGCCGTAAAATGTTTCAGGATATCTACTTCGGCAAAAACGTTACCCATCATTTGCCAGGTATTTCCCCTGTTGTTTTGTGTGCGTTCCATAATAGCCACCGGGTTGGGAGAATTACCCAGGCTTTGTGAACCGCCGCCGGCAAAATTTGTACCCGTTATATCACGAACAGGAACAATAGCGGGCATCCGGTAAGCTGCATTTATAGAGTTGGCATTATTTACACCGGGCAAACCAAGATAGGCCGGATTTTTCTTATAAGAGAAATAAGCGTTCTCTCCAATGCGTATATTGTTTTTTACATTGAACACAGTATTGATCCTGGCAGAATATCGCCTGAGGTAATTATGAATAAGTGTGCCATCCTGGTTCAAATAATTAACCGAAAATAAGTAGGCTGATTTATCACTTCCGCCGCTTACTGAAATGTTATGACTTTGTAACATGGCTGGTTTAAAAATTTCATGAAACCAGTCGGTACCTGCTTTATTTGCCCTCGTTATTTGGTTAGCATATAATTTATAAGTGGCAGGGTCTGTGTTCGGGTCTCCTTCAAATGCACGGGTAGGAGTTATATAATCCGGTAACCTTGGATTTCCCTGTGCATCCCAGGTATATTGTTTATGAGAGGGAGTAAGACCATTATTAGTATACTGTTGCCATATAGCACTGGCATGTTCCGTAGGGTTGGCCAGATTCCACCCGTCTTTTAGTGGTCGTTGTGTACCGATATAAGCATCATATGTAACACGGGCGGGACCCTGTCTGCCTTTCTTTGTTGTAATGATAATAACACCATTCGATCCGCGTACTCCATAAATAGCTGCTGAGCCGGCGTCTTTTAATACCTGGATAGACTGGATGTCATTTGGATTCAGGTCGTGCATATTTCCAGGCGTGCCATCAATAATAACTAAGGGGTCCACATTTCCAATGGAAGTAATACCGCGAACCCGAACATTGCTGGGCCCGCCGGGAGCTCCGTTATTGATCACGGTAAGTCCCGATGCCTGGCCTTGCAGTACATTTTCAATTGTACCGGAAGGAATGTTTTTCATGTTCTCTATATTGATTACAGAAACAGCTCCTGTAATATCCTTTTTTCTTTGAGAGGTATAACCCGTAACTACAATCTCATTCAGAGCAACTGATGCCTGGGTTAATCCAATTTGTCCAAGAGTCGTCTTCCCCGAAACCGGCACTTCAATTTTATTGAAGCCCACCACGGTGATAACTAATACACTGTTTTCTTTTGGAACATTGATGGAGAAAGTGCCATCACTTTTTGATTCAGTCGCGTCATTGGTGCCTTTTACCTGAACTGTTGCAGCAACGATCGGCTGGTTGTCCGCAACGTTAGTTACACTCCCTGTCACTGTTTTTTGGGCTAACAGGCCGAATGAAAAAAGCAACAACCCAATGGACAGGCCGCAGCTTTTTAAGACGAGTGTGTTTTTGATTGACATAAGCAGTCGTTATTTTGAAGATGAGTAAATACGGTCCGAAAAAATATAAGTATTCAATAAAAAATTACTTGTGTTGGCCGGGTGGGGATTGGTATGGCAAATGTATAAGGCTAAAGAGGTTGGACCGGTTTAAAACACTACATCAATACTACATCAGCATGCTGAAATCAGGAGGAATGGAGCTTTCAGGCCCATCATTACTACATCGTTACCGGTAGAAATAATAACGGTGATATAAACATGAAAAAAATGGTTATTTAATTTATTTTTATTCCTTGTTTTATTTGATAAAAAGATCCGGATAAAATAAGATTCGGGCCAGGTTGGGTAAACTTCCTCATCTGAAAACAAACGATCATTGCATCATCCTCTTCAATGCCGGAGATCAAAATCCGGAGGAGAACCTTCTATGTAAACAGGTATAGTTTGAAGCCCGGTCAATTCACCATCCATCTCACTCCTAATGCGGCTGATGTAATTTTAATGAAGTCTCAGATCATGGTAGCAGAATAATAATTCTTTTAATGAGGATAAAAAAAAGAGGACTGAAGTTTCCTTCAATCCTCTTCTCCATTAATTCAATGCAATAATAATATCCTTAATCCGATTTTTCAGAATTACTTACAAAAGCAATGGACTTACTGTCGGGCGACCAGGAGTTTACATTGATGGTACCTTGTCCGCCATATAAATAGGCGATCACTGTAGGGGCGCCACCAGCTGCAGGCATCAGGCGAAGCATGACTTTTTTATAAGATGGATGTGAACTGGGTTCAATATCTGTGGGAAATGAAATAAATGCGATCCATTTTCCATCGGGTGATATATGCGGGAACCAGCTATGGTATTCATCAAAAGTAAGTTGTTCCTTTCCTGTTCCGTCGGGTTTCATTCGCCATACCTGCATGGTGCCGGTTGGGTTGGCGTTATAATAAACATATTTTCCATCAGGTGAATATTCACAACCGTCTACATGGCCCTTTGTATTATTTGTCAAGGCAACTTCCTTACCGGTGTTTACATTCACTTTGTATAAGTTGTAGATATTACTTCCATTTCTCTGACCCACTACTACCACTTCTTTTGCTCCGGGAGCCCAACCATGCCAGTAGGATGGCGTTGCTTCGGTTACCAGTTTGGGTTCTCCACCCTGCAGCGGGACTACATACACGGCTGATCCGCTTCCTTCTTTCGAACTGCTGATAGCAAGCATTTTTCCATCAAAGGAAATTCCATGATCGTTGTTGTTACGGTTTACTTTACCCGTGTTTAATTTTTCCGCAGTGCCTCCTTCTATTGGGATGGTATATAATGAACCGGCTTCATTATATAATAACTTTTTTCCGTCGGGCATCCAGTTAGGTGCTTCAAATTTTCCGGCTGATTCCCGGATCACTTTTCTTTTGCCATCAAACACATTCATGGTTTCCAGGCGGCAACCCACTACTCCCTGTAAAGGTTTAATGGACCGTTGTATGATCGGATTCGGATGGTATGCCATACCCACCGGTTTGTCAATTCGCACATTCCAGATCTTTGCTGTTTCGGGTTTGTTAGGGTCATGAGAACAAATATATAAACCCACTAAAACGGAGTCACGCAAATTCTTCATTTCATGAGAGCCCACATCCTGCAGGGGTTCACCCGCATTAGCGATACGCATGGTAACCGTTTTACCCTGGCGTTCCATTTGAAGAATTTGACCTCCTTTTTTTGCATAAAATATTTCATCTTCCGGATCTCTCATATAGGCTCCTCTCATTTCCCGCCATTGAAGGGCCATCAGTCCGTCACCATGCGATGCAGATGTTATATGCGTAGCTCCTTCGTCAACAGATTCCCTGATCATCCAGCCGATCTTGCGGTGGCCATTACCTTCATCACCCACAAATTCGAAATTAGCTGTCAGTAAAAAATCCCCATTGATCTTTTTAAAGAGATAGTGAAACTCATCCCTGTTAAACCAGATATTCTCACCACCACCTGTCATGGTGTAGGTTTGAGTGGCGGCATCGTATTGGGAAGATCCGGAAATTTTGGGTTTTCCAACGTCTGCCTGGTTTTGAAAAATTCCAACCGTCGAGCCCTGGCTAAAAGCAAAAGAATAGCAAAGCAATAAGAAAAGAAAAGAGACAAGCTTCATTTTGTTTATTTTAAAAATTAGAAAACAGGATTCAGTAATTTATTATGGCAAGGGTTTATCAAATCTATTTATGATTTTTATTACTACCTGCAGTATAGATACATCAATACTACATCATGCAAAAATTTATATCACAAAGCGGGGATTGTTGCCGGTATTTCTACATGAGAAAGCCAGCACGAATTTTATTTAAAAAAAATCCGCCTCTGAAATTCCATTTCTAATATCAGTAAGCGCTGCTTATAAGGTCAGCGTTTTCATATACTCCGCATCTGCTTTAGCAGATTCGAGAGGAGAGTGCGTGGGATAAAATTCCTGTTCTACTATAAAATATTCAACACCGTTATTTTTTGCCGTTCTCAAAATTTTAGGGTAATCAATTGAACCAGTGCCCAGGTTTACAGAATTTTTTCCATTATCCTCAACGGGTGATTTACTCCTGTCTTTTACATGGCA
>JBGTNK010000144.1:0-3189 GCA_041743125.1 Chitinophagaceae bacterium | reverse complement strand
AGTTCATGCAGCAACAGCAGGAGAATTAATGACAGAAGCCGGATATGACGAGGAAGAAATAAAAGGAGTAAAACATATTCTGCTAAAAGAAAACCTGCGAAAAGATGAAACCGTGCAAGTAATGGAAAATGCCCTCTGCCTGGTTTTTTTACAATTTCAATACGAAGATTTTATTACAAAACATGACGATGAGACCGTGATCCGCATCTTACAAAAAACGTGGAAGAAAATGACCGAACCGGGTAAAGAAGCGGCCCAGCTGCTCCAATTTGGCGAAAGAGGAAAAGACCTGTTGGGGAAAGCCTTGGGTAATGCCTCATAGAAATAAAATATAGCCGGTAAATTTCAGTAGCAAAATATTAATAGGTTATGGCCGGAGCGTCCATTACTTTTATCACTTTTATTTTAGACTCATATGATCATTTGATGGCATAATCTATCAGGTCCCACAATTCTGTTTGCGCTACCCTTCTTGTTTTCTGTGTTTTTTCCTGTATCTCAGCAAAGTTTTTTTCCGGGTGAATATTTTTAAACGGGATGGAAAAATCATACTCAAAAACATAACTATATTCTGAGAAAGCATTTAGCGTAATATACTGATAGGGACGATCTGCTCCGCGGGGGAAAAGAGCAGACCATAGACTCCATCCTTTTGTTTGTCCTGTTTTTATTGCTTCATTATGTATAGGCAACCAGATACCGGATTCCAATTGTTCATATTCTGATTGCATGCCGGCCTCTACCTTCATATAACTGACTTGCAGATAAGGTGCAGGGTTTTCCAAAGGTTTGGCGGGTACGGTCACTACATTATAAAATAATTCCGATTTAGCATGTTCCCGTGAAAGGCGGGTCTTCTTCATGATTTCATCCAACCTGGTTGCTTTATGCACCTTTTCAACTAAGTCAGCGTTCCAGGGCTTTTCCAGTTTGGTGGCATCATCATATAAAGTGATAACAACATAATTATAGGCATCCTGGGCTCCTGAAAATTCAACAGCATACAAGTACCAGCCAACAATGATACCCTGCCTGATTCTTTCTTCGTGTAATGGTTTCCAGATTTCTTGCTCTACTTCCAGGTATCCTGTATGGTTATCAGGCTGCACTTTCATAAAGTCAGCCACCACGAATAAGGATGGCTTTTCCTGTGATCTGCTTTGGATGGGCCAGGCAATAATGGCCATCATACAAAAGAATAAGGCAGGTAGTCTGCAAATTGTAAAGTGGGAATAGTGCTTTTTCATAATTTCATATTAACCCCGTGAATAAAATTAAATATTGATCCAATAAGAAACTTTCATAATCACCGACCGGTTCCTGGTGTTAAAACCGGCAGGTAAATAATTTTCAGAATAAACAAGGAACAGGTCGGATACCGGGGCGAATCTCCACTGTAACCTTGAATTGATATTTATGTTATCTGCCTGCTGGTTATATTGTATATAGGTGGTCCAGAAAACTTTGTCGGTAAACGTAAGATCAATCCGCGGGCCAATCAGCCAGAAGGAAGCATCGGGGTAAGGATCGGGAAGCATTATTTTATTATAGGTATAACCAAAAGAAAGATTAAAAACAGGTCGTATTCTAAATCTTACCCTGCCCGACATGTTTAATCTGGTGCCATTAAAAAAACCTCCATAGCCAATTTCAGAATCGAAATAAAAATCTTTTCGGCTATTTGACCTGTAGGAGATACTGGACTCTTTCCAGTTATAATCGCTTCCGGAGGGCAGCGAAACTATAGTTGAATCCTTGTCACTCTTGCGGCTGGGATCAAAATCAGAGAAAAGCCTGATATACGTATCCTGCATTTGGAAATCCAATTCGCTGCTATTAAGAAAATCAATGCCATATCCAATTGAAATTTCCCGGTCGGTCTGTTTCCATTTTTTATCAAGGTATTCGCCGAATCGAAAATTAGGGCCGTGCCGGTTAATGGTTTGGCTTTTTGGGTAGAATCTATAGTTAGCAAAAGGCCCGAAATAAAAATAACCGGTGCGTGGGAAAAAACCCATTTCTGCTTTGAAGTTTTCACCAATTAATTCATGGGTCCAGGATAGATTTAGTTTTCGTGTATTGTATCTTACAGTGGAACCGTGTGACCAATTGGCGGATTTGTTAACCGGATCTTCGGAATGAAATGTATAAAAGTTTCCTGTCCAGGTATCATTTTTAGACAACAGGTTATACTGTAATCCATAAACCCGGTTGTACCGGTTGCGGCTTCCAAATTGATAACCATTATTTTCATCTTTACCGAAATTAATAGCTTGCTTATTGGTAAATATTCCAGCAATACTGGAGCGGCCAAATACTTGTTTTCGAAAAGTGGCCACTGTAAAATTATAAGCGGGGATATCGTCTTCCCCATCCTGTTTTTGATGACCGGTCTGGGCGTTTAACAAACCCATTCTTAACCCGTTTCCCACTTCGCCACTTAAACGGGTACCAAATTGCAGGGGAGAGCTAAGTCCTATCCTTCTTGAAAAAAATACCTGGGACCTGCGGAAACCAAAGTCGGAGAAGAGATCACTGTTTTCCTGGAAGAATTGTCTTCGCTCAGGAAAAAATAATTCAAACCTGGTGACATTTGTTTGTTGCTGGTCTACATCCACTGTAGAAAAATCAGGATTCACAGTCAGGTCGAGATTGATGGCAGAAGACAGGGCTATTTTACCATCAAAACCCGCCTTCCCTTTTTTGGAGATGGAATTGCTGACACTGAAATCCTGGAAGGCTGTTCCGGATAGATAGGGTATGAATGAAATATTAGACCCTGCAGGCGGAGGTGTGGAATCCCATTTTAGTCCGCCTGAGAAGGACAGCGAAGTAGGCCTGTTTTGTTGAACCACATGGGTCCAGGTTGAGCGTTCATTTCTTTTCAGATCATTGCGAATAAATTGAATATTCCAGTTCGCTATGTCATCGTTGTATCGGATGGATTTGAAGGGTATTTTAAATTCGGCAGCCCATCCCTGTTCATTCTTATTTACTTTCGAATACCAGATATTATCCCAGGAGTTTGAAACGGACCGGCCTCCACCAGCTAAAAGTCCTTCTAATTGCACACCATAAGGGGTGATAGCGAATACATAACCAGTGGTCAAGTTATCGAAGGGGTCAATGACCATCATCAGGTAGTCATTATTGCCATCATAGAAATCTCTTCTCAGCGATTCCACTACA
>JBGTNK010000143.1:0-41121 GCA_041743125.1 Chitinophagaceae bacterium | reverse complement strand
TCGCCATTATAGGTAGCATGTTCACGAGTGACGCCATCATCCATTTTTAAAATAGGGATATTATTTGCCACTTTTATCCAATCAGGATCTGGTGCTATCCCTAATATTTTTGCAGCATCAGTGGCAAATTGAAGATTAGCTTTAGCAGCCGCATTAGTAAAGGCATTATTATCAACATTCTCAGCCCACTCATCTGCTGCAACCACATTTTTAATATCATATTTACCTTCCCCATTTCTTTCAACGCGGCTTGCCCAGAAGTCTGCAGTTGAGGAAAGAATAGGCCATCCTTTCTCCCGCAGCCAGTTCTTATCCTGCGTTACACTATAATAATTCCAGGCAGCGATGGCAACACATCCCGTAATATGATGCTCAAACGGTCCACTTAGTGCCCATACCGGTGTTTCTTCTACACCCGTTTCCGCACTTTCCCATGGAAACATAGCTCCCTTATATCCTTTGCTGAATGCATTTCGCCGGGCGGCTTCCAACCGTTGATAACGGTATTCAACCATACTCTTTGCGATTTCCGGATGCAGTACCAACACGGCAGGAAACATCCATAGATCTGTATCCCAAAATACATGCCCGTTGTATCCCAACCCGCTTAATCCCATAGGCGAAGGAGAAAGAGCTGTGCCTTCCCTGGTAAAAGAATACAGGTGATACATCATACTATGAATATCCTGCTGACTTTGCGGATCTCCTTCTATCTGTATATCGCTTTTCCAAAGATCTTCCCATGCTTTATTATGAAAATTGATCAGCCTTTCCCGGCCTTCGAGCCTGGCAAAAATGGTGGCCCGTTCTGCTTCATTCAGCGGATCATCATGATGTGCTGAAGTAATAGATGAACCGGCAATTGTATAACGATAAGTTTCACCTGCCTTTATTTTTTTACTGAATTTCATCAGATGCATATTATTATCCCACATTTCATGAATGACCCTGGGTTCCTCTCCGTGCTTTTCGCCAAACAAAAAAGTATTGCTGGCGCACATCAGCAATTTACCCGTCGGACTTTTTGCTGATGAAGTCAACAGGCTGATCACTACGTGTGGGCGGTCAATTTCATTATAATAATTCTGCACATCACGTAAAGCATCCGGCGCTTCCATTACGCTGGCTCCTGTTATTGTTATATCTTTCTTAGCCGTTATCGTTATATCCATTAATACAGTATAAGGTAAATGGCGAAGTGAATAATAAGTATAAGAGGCGGCTGCTTTATCAGCGTAATCAAAGCCGGTCGTGAAACTTGCCTTTTGCATATCTAATTCCTGTTTCATGTTACTCACTTCCTTATTGCTCATTCGCCGTCCGTCAATTTCCAGGTACATGTTGAGCAGGTTAAAACTTTTTAAAAAGTTGCTGACTCTGCCTCGACCATAAAGATCATAGGCCCCGGCCAGTACAACTTCTTTTACCTTGAATGGTTCGGGAGAAGATACAATCCCTATCATACCATTGGCTACTGTAATTCCATAGTAATTGTTGGGATCAATTGCATCTGCTTTGATTTTCCAGGGATCCTGGGCAATACCCGAAAAACCAATAATGGTTAGCAAAAAAACAAGAGGCAAGCGGCGCATAAAAAAAGGTTTATTTTGCAAAATAAATTGTAAGTGAATTTACTTTTTATTTACATGAATTCTGTTTCCTGTATTAAATTCCTGAGGTTATATGAAAAAAAGGTTTGTTGCTGCCTTATCGGTTTTGCTTTTGATCCTGGCGAGCCTGTATTTTTTTATTCCGGGTAAAATTTTTGTTTCCGAATCGATAACCTCTACCGCCAATCAAAATGCGGTATACCGTTTTTTATCTGAAGATTCCAATTGGATAAAATGGTGGCCTGAAAAGCCTAAAGTGAATACCTCGCCAGCCGGCAAATGGCAATTGGACGGATACATGTTTAATATTGTGACCCCGCTATATAATGCCTTTGAGGTCAATATTGAAAAAGATGGGCACTCAATCAACAGTTTATTACATCTTGTTCATTCTGGAAAAGATAGTGTCAAAATAGAATGGAATGCAGCCATCACCACAAGCTATAATCCCATCCGCAGAATTAGCCGGTATCTTGATAATAGAGAATTAAGAAATAAACTTGCCCTCACTTTAGACTCATTGAAAAAATATATAGACGATTCAAGCCATTTATATGGAGTGGCCATTAAAAAAGAAAAAGTCAGGGTTGAATACCTGGTAAGTTTGAATAGATCCTTTTCACACTATCCCACTACGGAAGAAATTTATGATCTGATCAATAAAATAAAAAAAAGGATCAGCAGTGAAAATGCAAGGGAGGAGGATTACCCGATGGTGTATATTAAAAAAACAGATAGTACGCTTTTTAAAATCCAGGTGGCCATACCTGTTAATATTAATTTGGCCGATACAGAGGACTTTACCACAAAGCGTATGTTAAAAAACGGGGATATTCTTGTCGCTGAAATAACCGGGGGAAGACATACCGCTGAAAATGCATTATTGCAACTGGATACTTATGCCCTCGATCACAGGTATAATAATATAGCTATACCCTTTCTATCATTAGTAACGGACAGAAAAAAAGAACCGGATTCTACAAAATGGCTGACCCGGGTGTATTATCCAGTTAACTAGCAAGCAAAAAAAATTGGAAACGTAGCAATTCAATAAATTATTTTGAGGGAACAGCAAATTGGAGCACCCGGGTGCTGTCATTATTTCTGGCAAGCACATAAGATTTTTGGCCCCTGATCTCCAGAGGTTTTATCTTTCGTACCTGTCCTTTTACTACCACGCCATTGATGGTTTCGCATGTAAAATTTCCACCTCCCTTATTAACCAAAATGGAACCGAAATCAGCATCATATCTTCCTTGCTGAATATTATCATCATAGTAATTTCCTCCCAATAATATGTCCGGCAATTGATCATTATTAGCGTCAATGATCACCGCATCACGGAATGAAGTTAATTGTGCCTGCCAGGGTAAGGCTACTGTTGTGAAATTTAGGTTTCCGTTGTTTATTAAAATAGAGTTTGCAAAATGATCCGCGATTAACAATTGTGCCTCTTTTAGTTTAGTTGATCCAAAAATCTCTTTGATAGATGCTTTTGCAAAATCTCCTGCATATAAAAATTTCTTCTTTATGTACGGTAATTGTTTCTGCAGCTCGTCCTTATTCATAAAAGGAAATTCTTTACCGCCAATATAATAAGTTAATACCTGCTCACCTTTTCCGTTATCATCAAAATCATTAAAGTATAATCTGACCGGTTCTTCCACCGACGCTTTAAGACGGCTATTTAATCCAAGGTTACCGGCCACCAGGTCCATATCGCCGTCATTATCTACATCCACTGGTAATACAAAATTCCACCATCCCCTTTTTTCTGTAAGCGATCTTTTGACAAAACTTCCCTTATCGTTTATGAAGGCCTCAATGCCACCCCATTCACAGGTTACCACCAGATCGTTGTCCTGGTCACCATCTATATCAAACCAAACCGCATCAGTAACCATACCCACTTTAGATAATTCCTTTGCTTTTGATTGGGTAACATCAATAAATTTTCCTGCTCCATTGTTTAGTAATAAATAGGAATGAGGTATTTGTCCATAATCCCAGGGCACTGACCTGCCACCAATAAATAAATCTGCATATCCGTCATTATTAAAATCAGCAGATACTACACAGGAAGCTGTTAAGAATATATTATCAAATGCACTTTCTGACCTTGTAAAATTGGCTTGGCCATCATTCAGGTATACCCGGGGGGATAAATGAATATCTTTTCCGTAATATTCGTTGCCTCCACTGGCCACCACCAGGTCGGGGAAGCCGTCATTATTTATATCTGCCCACACAGCATCCACATCTTCATACATACTATCCTTGGCTATTTCCGGTTGATTAATCGGGGCAAATGTTCCATTTACCTTTTGTATAAATATATAGCTGAGTTTAGTTTTGGCCCCACCAATGAATATATCTTCAAGCCCATCTTTATTAATATCCCCTATTGCAAGGGCAGGTCCTTCTGTTGACAGCATGTGCGGTATCAGTGGTTCCCGGTTAAATTCATTAAATGAATTTTCTATGTGTTTGTATGAAAGATGAACAGAATCTGTTATATCATTCATAGGACGGATAGAACTTGTAAAAAAAGAATTTATCTTTTTGTAATCATACGCCGGCAGGCCGGTAATATATTTTATAGTGAGCCTGGAACTGTCCCCAATAGTCAAAGGCTGGTATGTGTTATCAGGCCATAGTAAAAAAACAGAATCAATTTTTGATTCATCCAGTCCAATATGCAAAGGCACCAGCATACTGGATTGAAATCCCCTTACCGGGTAATTTTCGTAAGTCCTTATTTCAGTATTTGAAAAAACCAACACCTTGGCGCCTATCGCATTCTTATTATTTTCAGGGCCTGTTAATTTTATATCTACTGACCGCTTGACTTGTATATTATTGATCTTATTTTCATAAACCAATACCGGATCATCGACATTATTGACAACTATATCCAGGTCACCATCATTGTCGAGGTCGGCATATACCGCGCCGTTTGAATAGGTGGTTTTATCATTACTAATACTGTCTGCCATATCAATGAATGAAAGCCCTCCTGCATTTTTGAAGAACTTATTTGGTATTTTAATCTCGGGGAATTTATTAATCAGCGCCATGTTGTTTTCATCCATCTTATTCGCATTCACTTTTTGCTGTATTTCATCGCTGGAAACAAAATTGATGTAATCCATATCATTCAGGCGCTTGGGGATACCATTTGATATAAAAAGATCTTTTAAGCCATCATTATCAAAATCAACAAAGAGCGGAGCCCAGCTCCAATCCGTAGCGTAAACACCCGAAAATAAACCCAGCTCGCTAAACATTCCATTCTTCCTGTTGAGCTGGAGGTTATTCCTGGAATATTGATAATTATATCCAAATGAAATTTTACCAATAAAAATATCGTACTCATCATCACCCAGAGAACGTTTCAGAATATAAGGATCGTAGGGAAGCATATCCATGGAGATAATTTCAGGAGCTCCATCGTTATTGACATCAGCCACATCAACGCCCATAGAGAATTTGCTGGTGTGCATTAAATGCTGGTCGCTTTGGTCTTTGAATTTACCATTCTCCTGGTTTATATACAGGTAATCATTTTCATGAAAGTCATTTCCTATATACAGATCAGGATAACCATCCATGTTAATATCGGATGCTGCTATTCCTAAGCCATAACCAATAGAAGAGGAATTAATTCCGGCTTCTTTAGTTATATCAGTGAACATTACGGCTGCCTCCCCTGTTACGGATGAGGATGAAATGGTTTCATTTCGAAAAATGCGATCCCCGGATAGCGGGTTATAGGTTGCAGTAAAATTGGACCGGGGAGCAAAAGAACCATTTTGATGTACAGCATGATTCAATAAATACATATCCAGGTCTCCATCCATATCATAATCAAAAAACAATGCCTGTGTGCTGAACCCTGAAAAGTCAAGACCATATTGACCGGCCATATCTTCATAATACGGGATGCCGTTTTTGCCAATGCCTTTACAAATGAGCAGCTGATTTTTGCTATTTAATACTTCATACCGGCCTACTTTGCATACATAGATATCAAGCAGGCCATCGTTGTTAATATCAACAATTGAAACTCCGGTAGACCAGCCACTATCCTGCGGAACGGAAGCTTCTTTGGAGACATCCGTAAATTTCAGCCCACCCTCGTTTATAAATAATTTATTATCGCCCTGGTTTGAAGAAAAAAACAAATCGACCAATCCATCATTATTGAAATCGCCGGCCCCTATTCCAGCTCCATTATAAAAATACATGTAATTAAACATGTTGAATTGGCTGTTGGGTTTTAGCTTATTGATAAAATGAAGACCCGTTTGCTCATGATCCAACACTTCAAAAAATGAAGATTTTAATTTCTTTTCCCGGTCACAGGATGCAAAAACAATTTCCAACAATACCAATGTGGCGGCTACGATATGACGACAATTTTTAAAAGTCATTTAATTGCCCGCTATTATTTTCCAGTTTATATAAAAGTGGCAGCTGGTCATTTCTTGTTATTAAAATATAACTTTTGTCTTTGCCACTTATTTCTTTAATATCCCGCACCTCTCCATTAATTTCCAGCCCTGAACTTGCAGGTTTTACCTGCTCAAATAAGCCGGTACCCTTGTTTAAAAGTACATCACCATAACTTGCATCCAACCGACCAAATTGCGGAGAAAAATTAAATTTATTTCCACCTGTTATTATATCCACCTTATTGTCTTTATTGATATCAATAAAAGCTATGGCATTTATACTGGATAATTGGACCATGGCAGGTAATTTCCTGACAGTAAAGCTTCCATTACCGTTGTTAAATGCGATGACCGAACTGCTGTAATTAAATACTTTTACTGTTGCTTCATCTAATAATTTTTTAGGAAACAACTGCTGTATAGTTTTGTAAGCATAATCAGCATTTTTAAGATTCTCTTTCTTTAATGCGGGGAATTGTTCAGTAACATCCCGCTTTACAAACACGGGCATGTCTTTTCCACTTATTTTTTTTGTTCTAAACTGATCGACGGAACCATTCTGGTCAAAATCATTCAACCACATTTTTACAGGGCTGGCAGAATCAGGCCTTAGGTAAAAATTATCACCGATATTTCCTAAGACCAGGTCAACCTTACCGTCTCCATTCATATCACCTGCGGCTACTGTCTGCCACATGCCACTTAAATTTGAAATATTGGTATTTGTTTGTTCTTCAAAATTTTTACCGTTATAAGAAAATATTCTTGGTGCCATCCATTCGCCGGTTATAATCAATTCCTTTTTGCTGTCGCCAGTTACATCGGCCCAAACGGCCCCGGTTACCATGCCTGCTTTGGCCAAATCCGGGTTCGCAGTTGCAGTTACATCTTTAAAACGTCCCTTTCCATCATTGAGATACAAATAACTTGTTGGAGTGACACCATATTGATAAGGCACACTCCTGCTTCCGACAAACAGGTCCATATCCCCATCACCATCAAAATCATTCTCAACTGCTACAGATATATTCATGTCATTGTTAGGAAAAGAAAGAGAATCAATTTCAAAATTCCCTTTACCATCATTCTTATATAAGCGGTGCTGCAATTGACGTGTTCGGGGAGGAACGTTATTTCCGCCAGCACCCAAAAACAAATCCAGATCGCCATCCCCATCACAGTCGAAAAACAAAACAGCAACATCTTCATAATCTGCAAATCGATCAAAGAATGGATTTTCTTTCTTTATAAATCCATTGCTGCTCTGCATGTATAATTGTCCTGCCTGCCCTTTTGCTCCTCCAATGTAAACGTCTTCCAGTCCATCTCCATTCAAATCAGCTTTTCCAATTTTAGGGCCTTCTCTCGACAGCATCTCGGGAATATTTCTTTCAAAATAAAAATCAATGTATTTATCCTCTGTATGTTTATCCCATTTTCCCGTTACAGGTTTGAAAATAGTGGAAGCACCTGACAATATTTTTTCATATAAAAGACCTTTGCTATCCGGTTGCTCTAAAAAATGAACTTTATTTAAATCCGGGTTGATGAATTTATTAAATGTGCCATCCGGCCAGATTACCACCATTGAATCAACTGCTGATAGTTTTCCTAAACCCACAATTTGTTTATAATCCACAGAGGACTGGAATCCCCTGCTGGGTTCAATTTCACGATAAAAAGCCTGACCTGCTGCGAATATTTTTAATTTGCTTCCGATAGCGAACGTATTATTCTTAATTCCTTTTAATGAAATTCCTATGTAATTGTTATTATTGTTTTCCCGGCTTTTGTTTTGGTAAATGAAAGCTTTTTCATTTACATTATTGATCACGAGGTCAAGATCTCCGTCATTATCAAGGTCACCGTATGCTGCTCCATTGGAAAAGGATGGCTGTGTAAAACCCCATGATGTTCCGGCATCGGAAAACTTTAAGTTACCCTCATTCTTAAATGCTTTATTCAATACAGGGACCGAAGGCATTTTTGCAATAATTTCATCCACTTGTTCCTTTTTGCCTGTCATCACCATGTTTTGAATAATATCATTTGCGAAGAAATCCATAAAATCAAGATCGGTCACATCATGATAAATTCCATTGCATACATATATATCTGTTAATCCGTCATTATCCGCATCAAACATGAGTGCACCCCAGCTCCAGTCGGAGGCAGCCACTCCGCTATAATAGCCAGTTTCAGAAAACTTATTATTGCCTGTATTAACCTGCAATGTATTTTGCATTAGCTGGTGATAAAATCCCTGTTGAAATTTATATTGGTAAACATCGATATTATCAAATGATGAAGTTGTTTTTAAACGATAGTCATCATCCGGAAGCATATCAGTTGTAAACAGATCAACATACCCGTCATTATTGATATCTCCTATATCCGCTCCCATTGACGCCAGGCTGGTATGACCCATCCAACTTTCCAATTCATCCTTAAAAGTTCCATTTTTTTGATTGATGTATAAATAATCTCTTTCAAAAAAATCATTGGATACGTACACATCAGGATAAGAATCGTCATTTAAGTCACCAATAGTAACACCCAATCCAAAGCTGATAAGGCTACCGTGAATACCTGCTTCCTGGCTGATATCTGTGAATTTGCCATCATCATTTCTAAAAAACCGATCGCCTCCTCCTTTTAAAAAATCAGCCACCGGCCAATCCTTCGCTCTGAGATCCCGCTTGTTGGCATAGTTCAGCGTATTGACAGGAATAAAACTATTATTAATGATAAATGCATCCAGGTCGCCGTCAAGATCATAATCAAAAAAGGCGGCGTGGGTAGCATAACCTCCTTTATTGGCCAGGCCATACTCTTCTGCCGATTCAGTGAACGTAACATCCCCGGAAGACAAACTGCCGGGTCCATTATTAATATACAATTTACTTTGAGGTGCTATTCCATTAATATATCCTGCATTGCAAACATAAATGTCAAGCCACCCGTCGTGATTGATATCTACCATCACTACACCGGTACTCCAATCCTGTTTATCTGAAAACCCGGCTTTTGCGGATATATCATCAAATTTCCAATCGCCATTATTTTTATATAATTTATTACTACCCATATTAGCTGTAAAAAAAACATCAGCTAATCCATCATTATTAATATCACCAATGGCCGCTCCGCCCCCATTATAAAAATTTCGATACGTGAGAATATTAAAGTCTTTGGTATCCTGTACAGTATTATTGAAATCAATGCCGGTTGATTCTTTTAACTCAAACAAAGCGGGAATATCTTTCTTCTTATTACACGAAGACAAATTGAAAAAACAAAGGGTCATCAAAGGAAAAAATAATCGTAGCATCATATTATAAAGCAAAAAAAGGTCATTTTTTCAAATGACCTTTTAAGTTATATGAATAAAGTACTGTTAATTATAACCTGGGTTTTGAGTCAGGTTTGCATTTACAGCTAACTGGTTGCTTGGGATGGGGAATAACAGATTCTTAGCTTCACTTGCAGGTTTTTCCTGCCAGGCTTGTAAGAACCTTCCAAAACGAATTAAGTCTTGCCTTCTATAACCTTCCCAATACATTTCTCTTCCTCTTTCATCAAGTAGGGCGGTGAGATCAACTGCAAGTAAAGGAAGTACGCCGCGTTTAGCTCTTATTTCATTTACCAGCAACAAAGCACCTGTAGCATTGCCCGTTCTTAACATCGCTTCAGCCTTCATCAATAATACATCAGCATATCTGAATAATACCCAATCATTATCTTTTTGGTCCCCTGCGGTAGCGTAATCATAAGGATACTTATGAACTCTAATACCAGTTACTTCCAGATTGTCACCGGTCTCTCTTAATTTCACTTCTGGTGTAAAGATTAATGGCGCACCTTTCCTATCCTTCAAAGCAGCATCGGTTGTTAAATTATATTGTTGCCCAACAAGAAATCCAACATTCTGCCTGTTCCCTGGATTAGGAAGAGATCCAGGATAAGTATATTTTAACCCTCTTCTCTGATCAGTTGCCTGAAACTTTTCATAAAAATCGGAAAGCGTGGAAAACCCATTCCAGCCACCGGGGTTTTGATTATAGTGAGATACGGAAAATGCATTTCCCCGAACATTACCTCCTGTTGTTCCAGGCTTATTCCATAATGTGTAAATATTCTCTTTTGATGTTACCTCATTATTAGGCGCAAAAATATCAAAGTATGCATCATTCAACGAGTATTTGTTGCTGGCAATTATTTGATCAGCCAATGAAATAACCTGCGCCATATCAGCCGGAGCAAAAGTAGGAGTAGCCCGGTTTGCATATACTCCCTTATTCAGGTAAACCTTCATCAATAATGCCCGCGCTGCATTTTTTGAAGCTTTATAGGCAGGGCCTGTATCAGGTAGAGTAGCCAAAATTGCATTGATCTCGCTAATTATAAAATCAACAGCCTCTAATCCTTTTAGAGTTTTGGGCAAAATTTTAAAGTTCTTTAGATCTTCCCTATATGGCACCTGGTCGTAGCCATCCAAAACCCAGTATATTGTGAAAGCCCTTAGAAAGCGGGCTTCTGCCGCTTCCAATGCTGAAGGATTAAATTGTAACACATTCGATGCAGCGAATTGCGCACTTAACAGACCATTAAAACCCCCAACTATCTGACCCTGATTTGCATTCCAGGTATGAGCATGGAGTGCTCTCCATTGTCCGTTATCATCCCAGTCCGGACCACGTGTGGGAGCTATAATTTCATCGGAAGAATGTTCCTGTGAATGCCATACATCACCCCATTGAAAGGGACCGTTCAAGGATTCGTATGCACTTGTTAAAAACTGTGCGGCAGTCAAACTGCCCGAAGAACTTTGTTCCAATTCACTTCTAAAATCTTCTTCCAGCTTTGTGCAAGAAAAAAATATTAGCATAAAAAGGAAACTGAAAAAGATTTTATTTGGTTTCATATTAAAAAAGATTAAATATTATAAAGTAAAGTTTATTCCCAACTGGATGCTTCTGGCAGATGGATAAGGAATATATTCTATTCCCAGGGACGGAATGCCATCAACGCCGCCATCGGTATTGACTTCCGGATCAAACCCTGTGTATTTGGTAATCACAAACAAGTTTTGTCCTGTTAGCGAAATATATAAATTCCGTACACTTTTACCAATATTGCCGACCCTGTAACCAATAGTTGCATTGGCCATTTTAATGTAATTGCCTTTTTCAAGATTGCGTGTAGATGGAGCAGGCGCATTTGAAATGGCCTCCTTAACAGATCCACCTATTAATTCTTTTGCAATATTCCTGGTTCCTAAATTACCTATTCCTAATACAGATGCGGCAGTATTGTTAAAAATATAATGTCCAAAAGTACCATTCATACCAATAGATGCGGCAAATTTTTTATAGCTAAAATCGGATGCGATACCGACCAGAGTTTTGGGATTAGGGCTTCCGGAGTAAAAAAGAGTATTTCCCCCATCAGCATAAATACTTTGGCCGGTATTTTTATCAAGACCATCAAATCTTCTCAGGTACCAAACATTTAATGGCTGTCCGCTTACCATTCGTTGCCCTCTTACATCAGAGAAACCCTGACCCCTAAGTTCACCCGTTTCATAAAAACCAACCAATCCACTAACATTGTTCTGAAGGAAAGAAACATTACCACCGAGATTCCAGGTCATATCCTGAGTATTCAACAAATTTCCGTTCAATGTAATTTCGACACCTTTATTTATAATATTACCATCTAAATTGACCCATACTTTAGTACCACCGGGAGAAGGTGCTGCAGGTGTCTGCTCAAACAATACATCGTTAGTTTTCTTGTAGAAATAATCAATTGAGCCACTAAACCTATTATTGAATAAACTAAAATCAATTCCCGCATTTGTAGTTTCACTAGATTCCCAAATTAGATCAGGATTGCCAAAATTCGCTTGCCTAACCCCGGTTGGTGATAATATGTACCGTGGTAAAGAAGCTCCGGAAGGAAACTCCTGGTTACCTGTTTTACCCCAGCTTGCACGAACTTTCAAATTTTTTAAGAAGCTAACTCCTGATAAAAATGATTCCTGTGAAGCGTTCCACGCAATACCCACTGAAGGAAAATAGCCATACTTATTATTTTCTCCAAACTTGGTTGAACCATCGGCTCTGAAAGTACCAGTTATAAGATATTTATCTTTATAATTAATAATGGCTCTTCCAAAATAGGATTGTAGTTCTGTTGTAGGAGAAGCGAAGGAGCCAACCTGCCTGCTGGCAGGAGAACTTGTGAACAGTTTATCGTAATAATTTAATCCATCATTTGTAAAGTCCTGGCCGCTTATAAAGCTTCCCTTAGTGTCATAAATAAGCCATTCATGACCCACCACTGCATTTAAATTGAAATCAGAAGTTATCTGTTTGTTATAATTTAAAGTATTGGTGATCTGTGTATTTGTCTGCTCCTCGTTTCCTATGAACGCTACACCCCTGTTCTCAATATTTTGTGCATTCAAAAGCCTGTTCACCTGCCCTTTTCTTATACCTACCTGGCGGTTAACACTATATTGAAATTTATACTCCAATTCATTTGTGATTTTATAATAAGGAGCAATATTGGCAATTATAGTTGTTACGTTAGCCTTGTCTTCAAAATAATTTAACTGTCCAAGAGGATTAATTGTTGTCCCGCCAAGATTCAAAGCTGAGTCTGTTCCCGGCTTAAACAATGAAAGTGTTGGGTTCCATTGCAAAGCCTGTGAAATCAGGTTGCCCTCAAAACCAACAAAGGTTGAAATAGGCGCAATCTGTTCATTTGTTTGAGTTGCCAGAATGTTAATATCTAATCCTAATTTCTTACTTTCCAAAAACTTAAAATTACTTGATAAGTTGGCCGTATATTTTTTGAAGTTGGAAGTTTTAATAATGCCTTCCTGATCAAGATAGCCAAGAGATAAACGATAACGTCCATTTTCAGTACCACCGCCAACAGCTACATTATAATTTTGCGTAAGCCCGGTTCTGGTTATAGCATCAAAGGCATCAACATTTCCACCGAAATCTCCGGTTGTCTGACCGTAATCTTTTAATGCCTGCCTGTATTCATTACCATCCAATACTTCTAATTGTTTTAATACGTTTGCTACGCTGGTTGAGGCGCTAACATCTATTGTAGGCGCCCCTGATTTACCCCGCTTGGTTGCTATCAATACTACTCCATTTGCTCCTCTCGAACCATATATAGCAGTAGCCGAAGCATCTTTCAATATTTCAATACTGGCAATATCGTTTGGATTTAGATAATTGAGCGGATTGCCTCCATCACTGCCAAACTGCCCCCCCCTTCCACCAGGACGAGCAGAACCTCCTGATAAAGGAACCCCGTCTACCACAAAAAGTGGCTGGTTGCCAGATCTGATAGAAGACGAACCTCTAATCCTCACAGTGGTTGCTCCACCCGGCTGGCCGGTATTATTAATAACAAGAACACCCGCAGCTTTTCCTTGAATTAATTGATCAGGAGAAGTATAAGTTCCTTTGTTAAAATCCTTTGCCTGTACAGAGGACACGGCCCCTGTTAAATCTTTCTTCCTGGCTGTACCATAGCCAATAACTACAACTTCACTTAAACCGGAAGAAGCCGATGTAAGTAATACATCAATAAAAGTTTTATTGGTAATATCTATTTCCTGCCTCACATATTCGGCAGAAGATATAACCAAGGTATTAGTTCCAGAAGGTACTGAAACACTGAAATTTCCATCAGCCGAAGTGGAAGTTCCTGTTTTGGCTCCTTTTGGTTGAACAGATGCACCAACCACGGGTGTACCATCCTTAGCGTCAGTCACCTTACCAGTAACAAACCGATCCTGGGCTAATAAACTGAAAGAAATAAAAATGGATAAAGGCATGAGGATTACATGCAGCAATCGTTTCCTTAACATAAGCATTCGTTTTTTGAAGTTTAGCAGAATATAAGAATCGTTAAAATGTGTGTTTGCGACACAATTTAGAATATTATTACTTTCTTAACAAAAAAAATTAATCTGGTCTTTTTAATTTCCTATTGTTCATAAATACCTTAAAGAGGCCACAATTATTCGCAAATAGCTGCATTCGGTAGAAAGAATTTAAAGGATCTTAAATAACTAATTTTGCTTTATAAAGTTATATTTCAGACATTTACGAACCTGATTTCAAGAGTTGAATTATAAATAATCGTATTCGCAAACGTTTGCGACAATAATTGCAGGGGATAACTTTTATGAAATCGAGAACCACTTTAAAGAAAATCTCGGCCAATCTGAACATTAGCATCTCGACTGTCTCACGGGCATTAAAAAATCACCCCGACATATCTGAAGACACTAAGCGAAAGGTGAATGAACTTGCTTCATTATTGGAATATGAACCCAACACTTATGCTATTAATTTAAGAACTAATAGCAGTAAAGTTTTTGGACTGATAGTGCCAGCCATTTTTAATACGTTTTACGAATCTTTTATTTCGGCAGCCGAGCAAAAAGCGAGAGAGAACGGTTTTACATTAATGATATTACAATCAGGTAACGATCCACTGCTTGAAGCAGAAAACCTGAAATTTTGCAGGTTAAACCGTGTAGCCGGGGTTATGATTTCAATTACCCCTGGCTCCCGAAATGATTCCTTTCAAAAATTGGAAGAAGCTGGCATACCAATAATTTTCTTTGATAACGTTCCGGACAATGAAACTTTTAATAAAGTATGCATGGCTGATGAAGAAGCTGCTATCATTGCGGCATCAACAATCATTAAATACAAAAAGAAAAATGTTCTGGGTATTTTTGGTAACCCGGAATTATCCATCACCCAAAAAAGATTAAAGGCTTTTACAAAGGAATTTACAAACCATAGTGATAAAATAGAACTACACACTGTCCATTGTAACAATTCAGCCGAATCGTTTAACACGACGCTGGATTTTCTTACTCAGAAAAAAGTTGATACTATTTTTGCCATGAGCGATGAAATATTAATTGGCATAATGAAGGCCTTGTATCAATCAAAAATTCGAATCCCTGATGACATTTCTGTTCTGGCGATCAGCAATGGATTTATTCCTGAACTGTTTAACCCGGTAGTCAGTTATGTTGAAACAAACGGTTTCGAGTTGGGAAAACTTGCCATGAAGAGGTTGCTGGATTATCTGGGAGGACAAACTTTTTCCCGTTCCATTATTTTGCCCTCCCGTTTAGTAGAAGGAAAGTCCATGTGATCATTTATCATTTTCCGGGACATATATTTCAATGGCCAGCTCAGGCTTTTTCTTTTTCATAAAAAATAATGGCTACGTTCTAGTTTCAGAAATTATTTACGGGACTGTATTTATTTTTTTCCTTAATTATTTTATAAAAAATGATTTATATGTAAAAGCCATTTCATTAAAAATGAAACGGCTTACCTGAGAATGATACAACTTTTTTAATTTATCGTCACCGATTGTTTATGCTCGTTTAACATTATAGTGTAAGGCAAAATGATATAACTTTTTATTCAGATGAAAAATTATTTCCCTTATTTGGTAAAATCTTTTCTAATCCCCATCCTATCGGTGTTTTGCTATTTTATAACGGTTTGATTTTTCTTTAATTCCTGGCTTTATAGTATATAATTTTCCCGGCCGGTGAGGTACGTCCGATTCCATTTCATTAAGATCCAGAAGCCAGTCCTTGACGGCGATTTTCTTGCGAAAATTTCTGCGGTCAAGGTCCACGGCCAATATAGCCTGGTAAAGTTCCTGCAACTCCCGGAGAGAAAATTTTTCAGGCAAAAGATTAAATACGACTGGCTGGTTCATCACCTGGTCTCGCAGCCTGGTCAAACAAGTATCCACAATTATTTTGTGATCAAAGGCCAACTTTTTTAAACCTATTACAGGAAGCCACTGAAGTTTGTTATTGTTCAGTTTTAATTTTTGATGTTTCGAATCGATCAATGAATAATAGGCCGTTGTAATAACTCTGCCGGAAGGATGCCGGTTAATACTTCCGAATGTATGGACTTGCTCAAGGTAAACATCTTCCATACCGGTACGCTCCTTCAAAATCCGGTAAGATGCTGAATCCAGATCTTCATCCGGACGCACCAGATCGCCTAACAGGGAATACAGGCCAGAAAATTCTTCCAGATCCGATTTTATTAATAACACCTTTAACTCTTTGCTGTCATAACAAAAAATGACACAATCCACCGAGATGGCAATATTGAAATAATCAAGGTGACTTATTTTCTCTAATTCAGCAGTTTTTAGTTGAGTATCCTTTGTCATGATATTTTTTTAAGAATTATTGGATCACAATTTTTATTACCCTGGTCTGATCTTTAGATTGCGCTTTTACAAAAAATAATCCTTTCCCCATATAATTAATCTTACCTGAAAGAGGAAACTGGTGCTTTCCCCTGGTCAATATCCCCGAAAATAAAGTTCCCATTTGTTGTCCTCCTGAATTTATCAACATGAGTTGTGTGCTACCCGTTTCAGCAATTTCCATTTCTATCACAGAGGACCCGTTTGCCGGATTAGGGTAAACTTTTGCAGTAAAATATTTTGGAGGAGTAGTGGTATCTATAGGGGGAATTGTATCAATAACAGGAATTGTATCTGTAGTGCCCAGCTTCCGGTTCAGGTACAAATGAAATTCACCGGCTTGTAAGGTTATGGATTGCGCAGTTCCTGTTGCAACAAAATCTGTGTTGTTTAAATAATCATACCATGTTCCCGCAGTTGGAAATGTAACCTGGGAAGTTTGACTTGTAATATCAAAATTTCCCACGAGGATCAATTGGGATGAATCGGCAGCTGACCTTAATTTAAGCCATTTGAATCCGCCACCAAGGCTCTTCTCTATTGAAATGTTATTAGCTATAAAAACATCTTTATATAATGGATGATGCCTTAGTTTTAAGAGCTCCGCATAGGCTTCATATAACTTTCTTCTTTTTTGTTGTTGCAAATAATCCCAACGAATAGGTTTTTTTTCAGTGCGGCAATTATTATTCACTGTCCCATCAGGACAATGATTGATTGAATAGTCATAGCCCTGTTCACCAAACTGCCATATCATTTTAGGACCGGGCATAGTTAATAAAAATGCAGCACTCATCTCTACTCTTTTTAATGCTACATCTATATCCCGCGTATTATAACCAGGGCCCGAATTCCCAAAATTTACATTCTTATAAATCAGTCTTTCTTCATCGTGGCTTTCCATATAATTAATCAAATAAGGATGGGTCCATCCCCGGACTGAATGAAGACCATATTCAAAATTTGAATTTGATAACCACCCCATTGCTGCTTCAGAAAAATTATAATTTGAATTTCCCCAAAACATCATACCATAATCAGATAATTCTTTTTCTTCGTCATTTTCTGCAAAATGTTCCAGGATAACATAACTACCGGGAGAATATACTTGTAATGAATCGTAATACATTTTCCATAGCGCAACGCGGCTGGCATCATACCGGCTCCACAGTGTTACATTATTACCCGAATTGAATTGGGTAAATCCTTTTGACAAATCAAAACGAAAACCGTCGATTTTATATTCCGTTAACCAGTGTCCCACTACTCTTTTAAAAAAATATTGAGTGGCCTTGCTTTCATGGTTGAAATCATGAAATACATTAAAAGGATGGGTTGCTTCAGTATTAAACCACGGATTATTAGCGGCTGTTTGATTAGTAGTACCATTCCAGTATAATGCAGCCATTGGGGAGGATCCGGACGCATGATTTAAAGCGATATCCATAATGACCGCTATTCCACTGGCATGACAGCTATCAATAAATTGTTTGAATTGATTTTTGGGACCATAAAATTTATCAGGTGCAAGGAAATAAGATGGATTGTAACCCCAGCTATCGTTACCATCAAATTCATTGACCGGCATTAGTTCAATAGCATTGATGCCCATTCTCTTCAAATAATTTAATGTATCCTGCAATACATTCCAGTTTGAAGCAGATAAAAAGTCCCTCAATAGCATTTCATATATTATCAGATTTCTTTTATCCGGTCGGTTAAAATTTGCATTACCCCATGTATAAGCGGGTGCAGCCGTTTGCAGGATACTTACATTACCAGATTGCCCTGCCGGGTAAGTCTTTAAGGATGGATAATGCGAGTCGGGGATAAATCTGTCATTAAATGGGTCTAATACCTTTTCCGCATAAGGATCACCCATCTTCAAATTACCATCAACCAAATATTGAAACGCATATTCCTTTGCCGGAGTCAATCCTGTAATAGTTAACCACCAATAATTTCCATCAGGAGTTTTGTTCATTTGGAACTCTGATTGTTCTGTCCAGTTATTGCCCTGAAATTCTCCGATAACAGATACCCTGTTTTTTCCGGGAGCAAAAAGCACCAATGTTACCCTGGTATTATCCGGATCATAATTAATTCCATCTTTTACCCCGGCGGGCAATGGGGCTGTATTAATTGTGCCCGATACAAAGAATTTGATTGAGTCAATTTTTTTTACCGTCCCTTCAATAGCTTCAGCTATAAGAATGTTTTCGCCCCCTTTATTTAATACCGGCTTGGCAGAAATGGTGGAAACTGAACCACCAGTTTGTATCAGTGCTCCATTCAGATAAAGGTTTATTGTGGCGGGCTTATTTGAAATGGCTGTTACAACCAGATTATCATTTAATGATTTATTTATCGGCTCCGGTTCTGCGGAGTATTTTGGCTGTAAGGGCGGAGTAGTAAAACGGATTGCGAGGGCATTATCATACACCGGAATAAACATATCGCCTCCCTCAGCATTACGTTGCACTAACGAACCATTCCCACTTCTGAAAAGAATAGCAATTTTATAAATAATTTCACCCGGGCTTGCTGAGAAGAAGGACCTGATATTATTGATAGTATAGCTGTACTTGTTGTTTCCAAGTGAGCTGGCTTTTGCGGCAGCGGTTGTAGTGCCCCAGGCAAAAAGCGTATGTTTCCAATCCCCGGAATTAGAGCTGGAACTCGTTATCAATCCAATATGAACAAATACATCCTCAGGGTTTGTATAATTATTTAATCCCTGGTTGCCTTTACCGGCATCCATTGTAATGATTATATTATCTGTTTCAACAGGAAATGAAGGGGTCCACGTTAATAATTGGGAATATAGGGCAGAACTAAAAAACAGGAACAGGAAAGCAGGCAGCAATCTTTTCATATAAGCGTTTTGGCAAATCAATTATCCCGGACGAAGATACAGATATGTACATATAACACATTGTTTTTCTGGTTCTATTTATGATCAAAAATTGTATTCCCTTTGGGATGTTAACTTTACGCAGAAACGAACCTGATATGTACGAAAATCAAACAACCCGGGAACTACAAATACAAACATCAAGATTAATACAGGAACTTCCTGCAATTACAGTGGATTCCAATAAGATCGCAGAATTAAGAGATATTCTTCGTTTCCATGAGCATCGTTATTATATCCTTAACGACCCCCTTATTTCTGATTCAGAATACGACATCTTATTCAAAGCTTTGCAAAAAGCGGAAGAAGAAAATCCAGAATTGATTTTGCCCGATTCCCCAACGCAAAGAGTAGCAAAGGGATTAACAAAGGATTTTCCTACAGTACAACATCTTGTGCCCATGCTTTCCCTGGATAATTCATACAACAAGGAAGACCTGGTGGATTTTGACAGGAAGGCAAGAGAATTAACCGGTATCTACGAAATTGAATATTGTGTAGAACCTAAATTTGACGGAGGGAGTATTTCCATTATTTATGAAGATGATTTATTGATTCGTGGAGCAACCAGGGGGAATGGTATGGAAGGAGATGATATTACCACCAATATAAAACAGATCAGGAGTATTCCTCTTTCTGCTAAATTTTCCAAATACGGCATTCAACAAATTGAGATCAGGGGGGAAGTAATGATCAATAAAAATAATTTCAAAAAATATAACGAGCAGATAGTAGAGCAAGGTTTACCACCATTAGCCAACCCGCGAAATGCCGCCTCAGGTACGCTTAGAATAAAGGATCCCAAGGAAGTTAGCCGCAGAAACCTGGAGGCCTTTGTATATAACATCAGTGATCTTACATTATTTGATAACACAGCCTATCCTCAAAAATTGATGACTCATTCAGGAGCCCTGGAAATGTTATGGGAACTAGGATTCCGAAGTCCTCAAAAAGATAAAAAAGTTTTGACGGGAATTGAGGCCGTAATAAAATACTGCGCTGAATTTGAGATTACCCGGGATGATCTTCCCTATGAAATTGATGGCATGGTAATCAAAGTAAACGAGGTAGCCATGCAGGATAAAATGGGAATGACCACCCATCACCCCCGATGGGCAATTGCTTACAAATTCAAGGCGAGGCAGGCAACCAGCACACTGTTGAATATAGAATTCCAGGTAGGACGTACCGGGTCAATAACTCCGGTTGGAAAAATTAAACCCGTACCAATTGGAGGAGTTACGGTTTCTTCTTTTTCACTTTTTAATGAAGATGTAATTAAGGAAAAAGACCTGATGATCGGGGATACCGTTTTAGTAGAAAGAGCAGGAGATGTCATCCCATATATTGTAAAATCTTTATCGGAACTAAGAGATGGCAGCGAGAAAAAAATACAGTTTCCAAAAGAGTGCCCTGTCTGTTTCAGCCAGCTATTCAAAGAAGAAGGGGAAGCAGTATGGCGTTGTATAAATATAGAATGTCCTGCACAGGTGGTTGAACGAATTATTCATTTTGTAAGCAAAGATGCAATGGATATTCGTGGGTTTGGGGAGGCTAACGTAAAGAAATTTTACGAATTGGGCTTGCTTAAAGATATTCCTGGTATTTATACACTTGAGCTGGAAAAAATCGGAGAGCTGGAAGGGTTTGGTAAAAGATCCATTGAAAATTTAAATCAGGCAATACTTAATTCGAAAAAGCAGCCCCTGCACCGGCTTATTTTTGGTTTGGGAATTCGGTTTGTTGGCGAAACAACAGCCAAAACACTGGCCCAGGCGGTTAATCATTTACTGGACTTGAAGAAATTTTCTGAAGAGGATCTACTTAAACTGGAAGATATCGGTCCAAAAGTAGCTGGCAGCATCTTGCATTTTTTCAGCAATGAAATGAACATACACATGCTAGAAAAGTTAGAAAGTTTAGGTTTGGCTTTACAAAACTCGAAAAAAAACCACGCAAGCGGTGGCAACCTGGCGGGTCTGAGTTTTCTTTTTACAGGTACCCTGCCTACTTTAAAAAGAAGTGAAGCGGAAGCTATGGTGGAAAAAAATGGCGGAAAAATTACCGGAAGTGTAAGCAGTAAACTTAATTACCTGGTGGTTGGTGAAGATGCCGGAAGCAAATTAGAAAAAGCTAAAAAGATAAATTCAGTTAAGATCGTTTCAGAAGAAGAGTTTTTAAAAATGCTTTCCTGATATGCCGCAAATACCATTTAAAAAGTTCATAAAAAAAATTGCATCAAGAGCTTTTAGAAAAGAATTAAACAGGACGGGATATATAGCGGCTTCATACCAGCAGTTAGCAGAGTCAACTTACAAAAATTGGACCATTCCGGGCGCCACATATGAAGGAATTGTATTCTCAAAAAACAGGGCCATGCAACTTCATGCCTTACTATCCAGCTATTTTGCAAACACAAAAAATCCAGTTAAGTTAAATATACTTTATACCACAACTCATAATGGCCATACAGAATCATATGAGAAACTAAAAAATTTATTTGTCCATTATCCAATAAATTTTATTCAGGAGAATGCTTTTAAGGCGGATCTCGATAATCTTCTTGGAAATATTGCTACGACTGGCGTATTTTTTATGACAGACGATGGCGTGTTCATTGACTCTTTTGATATGAATGACATCATTATGTTTAATCCTGTCAAAATCGTTCCAAGCCTTATAAAAGGACTGGATCTTACCTATTGCTATATCCGCGACAAAAAACAAGAGTTGCCTGCATTTTTAAAACCTGATGGGCTTGCTTTGCCCGCCGATATGAAATGCTGGGATTGGGGCAATGCCGAAACTAATTCTGACTGGGCGTATCCTTTATCACTAGATGTAACTTTTTATAACAAAAAGGAAATTCAAATTTTGATCGCAAACATTCCTTATAAAGGACCCAACAGCCTGGAAGCAGCCTTACATGAAAACTATTCGCCTATATTTTTACAAAGGAAAGGTGTATGCTATGATAAAGCAAAATATGTAAATATTGTTTGTAATACAGTGAACACTGAACACCGGAACAGAAATTCCGGGTTACACAATACTGAAGAACTTTTAAAAAAATGGGAAGCGGGATATCGTATAAAATACGAAGATTTTTACGGAAAAAATTGCCTTGATGTTGAACAATCTTCATTTAATTTCACCAAAATATAATGCAGGGACTTCATAAACATAGTTATGCTAAAAAGTACAACAACAAAATTCTTAAAAGACCTGAGCAAGAATAATAATAAGCCCTGGTTTGATGCACACCGGAAAAATTATGAGGATGCCAAAACAGATTTTGCAGGGTTTATTCAATTCATCATAGATAAACATGGTAAAAAAGATAACGGTATTGCACACCTGAAGGCAAAGGATTGCATGTTTCGCATTAACCGGGATGTTCGCTTTTCAAAGGATAAATCACCTTATAAAAATAATATGGGTGCCTATATTAATAAGGGAGGCAAAAAGTCAGTTTACGGAGGTTATTATTTTCATTGCCAGCCGGGACAAAGTTTTGTAGGCGGTGGACTTTGGATGCCGATGCCGGGTGAACTAAGTAAAGTGCGGCAAGAAATCGACTACAATTTTGATGCTTTTAAAAAAATAATCAGCTCTAAAAAATTCAAATCGGTATATGAAGATCTTTCCAGGGATGCAGAATATATTTTGAGCAGGGTTCCAAAGGGATATGAAACCGATAACCCCGCCGCTGAATATTTAAAGTTAAAGAGTTTCGTAGCTATGGTACCGATAAAGGATACAGAACTTATTTCTAACAAGCTCAACAAAAAAGTGATTTCAGCTTTTGAAGCTTTACAGCCTTTACTTGAATTCATCAACCAAAGTATCGAAGGATAAATCATACCCTGATCTTCTCTAATATTTCTCCCTTGAGTTTATAGTGCAGAGACAAACTCATTTTCCTCTTTTTAAATGTTTAACAATACTGTTTTGATTATTCAATGTTTAAACATTAATTTTACATTCTTAAATAAAAAATTATGACAACCTGGACAATCGACAATGCACACTCAGAAATAGGGTTTAAAATCAAACACCTTGTTATATCCACCGTATCCGGAAAATTCACTTCATTTAAAGGAAAAATTGAAGGAGAGCCCGGGGATCTGCAAAATGCAAAAGTTTCATTTGAAGCTGATATTAACAGCATTCACACCGGTAATGAGCAAAGAGACGGCCATCTTACATCTGCAGATTTTTTTGATGCAATAAAATATCCGAAACTGACCTTTATATCAACTAAAATTGACCACAATGAAGGAAGTGAATATATACTTACCGGTGAGCTTACCATTAAAAATGTGAAAAAGCATGTAAGGTTAAATGCAGCATGGGGAGGCATTCAAAACAATCTCTATGGGCAAACTGTAGCCGGTTTTGAGATCACTGGAAAAATTAATCGGCATGACTTTGATCTTACCTGGAGTGCGGTAACAGAAGCAGGGGGCCTTGTAGTGAGTGATGAAGTAAAACTTGTTATTGATGTGGAGTTAGTGAAAGAAGCCATGGCTGCAGCTGTTGCGTAGTACTAGCTTCTCATCGAATTCTATATTCCCTTTTTTTCCGGAAAGAATGAACTAACAAAGTACATTCTTTCCGGGTTATATTTTACCAGCCATTACTATTTCTAACCGGAAATCAAAGAATCTTCTCTGAGGCAAGGTATTCAGCTATTTGTATTGCATTGGTGGCGGCACCCTTCCTAAGGTTGTCACTTACTATCCACATATTTAATGTATTGGGTTGAGTTTCATCTCTTCTAAGCCTTCCTACAAATACATCATCTTTTTCTTGAGCATCCATAGGCATCGGGTAAACCTGGTTAGGCAAATCATCCACTACAGTTACTCCGGGTGCTGATGACAACAAAGATTTTATTTCACTGAGGTCATAGTCCTTTTCAAATTCAACATTTACAGCTTCACTGTGCCCACCCATTACTGGTATACGTACCGTTGTGGCTGTAACACGAATAGAATCATCCCGCATGATCTTGCAAGTTTCCTTTACCATTTTCATTTCCTCTTTGGTATATCCATTTTCTAAAAAAACGTCAATCTGAGGAATGGCATTCATATCTATGGGATATTTATAAGCCATTTCGCCTTTTACACCATTACGCTCATTCATTAGTTGTGTAACTGCTTTTACACCAGTCCCCGTCACACTTTGGTAGGTGCTCACCACAATTCTTTTAATACTATATTTTTTATGCAATGGGTTTAAAGCAACCACCATTTGAATAGTGGAGCAATTGGGGTTGGCAATGATCTTGTCTTCTTTTGTCAAAGCATCCGCATTTATCTCCGGAACGATGAGCTTTTTGGTATTGTCCATTCTCCAGGCAGAGGAATTGTCTATAACAGTAATTCCTGCTTCTGCAAATTTGGGGGCCCATTCCAATGAGGTGCCACCGCCGGCAGAAAATAAAGCAACTGCAGGTTTAGCTGCAATAGCATCTGTCATGCTCACTATCTTGTATTTCTTCCCCTTAAATTCAATCTCCTTACCAACAGATCTTTCTGATGCTACCGGAATTAATTCAGATACCGGAAAATTTCTTTCGGCCAGTACCTGTAACATTTTGGTGCCAACTAATCCAGTGGCGCCTACTACTGCAACTTTCATAATTTGTTTTTTCCCCCAGCTTCTCCTATGGAGAAGGTTTTATGTTATTAAAATAATTGACTCAACTATTGTTATAAAACTCAACAAAAAAGCCTTCCGTTTGGAAGGCCTGCTACATTTTATATTGTAAAATACATAACGCTGCAAACCTCCTCAGGTATGTTTCTTTGTGCGTTTTGTATGTTTAGTAATTCTCATGAAGGCGCAAAAATAGGTCGCTGCTTTATTCAGTCCAAATAAACATTAAACATTTTTATAAATGATTTGTAAATTAGGGTTCATGAAACTTTTACTGCTGTTCTCTGTATTCGTTTTATTTAGTTCTCTGTTGCCTGCACAAAACCGATATGACATTCTCATAGATGAAATTATGGCCGACCCCAATCCCCAGGTTGGTCTCCCCAATAATGAATGGATAGAATTAGTGAATAGCAGTACAGCTGCTGTCAATCTCCAGGGTTGGAGATTAGGGGATAATAGTGATCAGAGTGGTCCGATGCCAAATTTTATACTTGCGCCCGATAGTTTTGTTATCGTTTGTACGGGAAGTGCAGTAGCTGCGTTGTCAGTGTTTGGCAAAACCATTTCCGTTACCAGCTTCCCTTCCCTTGATAATGATGGAGAAGTCATATTCTTAAAATCCCCGAGTGACCAGGTAATTCATGCCGTTAATTACTCCTCTTCCTGGTATGCGAATGATTTAAAAAAAGAAGGAGGCTGGACGCTTGAAATGATCGATACGCAAAATCCTTGTGCGGGTAGCGGAAACTGGAAGGCTGGCAAAGACACCAGGGGTGGAACGCCGGGAATGAAAAACTCTATTTCGGCTATCAACAATGATACGGCAGGTCCGCAATTGATCAATGCGTATACAACAAATTCAACAACGATTGTTCTTGTATTTAATGAACCGCTCGATAGCCAGAGTACAGCTCCTGTTTTAAACTTTACAATCGACCAGGGATTTTCCTTTACCAGTACGCAGCCCATTCCCCCTCTATTTAATCAAATTCAATTGCAAACCAATAATCCCCTGTTGCCAAATACAATTTATAACCTCACCGTATCCGGTATAAAAGATTGCAAAGGAAATGAGATCGGTTTAGCCAATAAAACCAGGACTGGAATACCTTCAAATGCGCGGGCCGGCGATGCAGTCATCAATGAAATTTTATTTGATCCCCGGCCCAATGGTAGTGATTATATTGAATTCTATAATAAGAGCAATCATATTTTCGATGCAGCCAAATTATATATTGCCAATCGTAACAGCAGTGGTGTGGCCAGCTCAATCACTCCCCTGATTCCATCTGCTTTTTATTTTTTTCCCGGCGATTATATTGCCATAACTATTGATCCGAATAATCTTTCACTGAATTACCTGGTAAAAAATCCCGAAGCTATTCTACCGATAAATTCCATGCCTTCATTCCCTGATGACAAAGGATTTGTTTTGATACTCAATCAACAGGGAGAAATTGTTGATGAAGTAAATTATTCAGCGAAATGGCACTTTAAGTTAATAGATAATGCAGAAGGGGTTTCACTAGAAAGAATCGACCCGGATGGCCCTTCACAAAATGTATCAAACTGGCATTCAGCCGCCTCAACAGCTGGCTATGGCACACCCGGCTATAAAAATTCTCAATTTAAGAATCTGCCATCCATCTATTCGTCTATTGAGGTGACGCCTAAAGTTTTTTCACCGGACAATGACGGGTATAATGACATAGCGACTATCCAATATAAAATTGATCAACCCGGCTATGTAGCTAATGTTACCATTTTTGATGCATCGGGAAGACCCATTCGTAATCTTATCCGTAACGGAATATTAAGTACATCCGGCTATTGGAACTGGGATGGATTGGATGATAAAGGTTTGAAGTTGCCCGTGGGCACCTATATTATATTTACCGAAATATTTAATCTCGGTGGAAAAAAAGATAAATTTAAAAATGTGGTCGTGCTGGCGGGAAGACTAAAATGATTACCCTTACGTAAATCACACCAGTTCAATTTCAAAATTCACCAATTCTTTAAACTGCTGGATCCTTGCTTCAATATCATTCCTGTTAACTTCTTTTAACCTGGTGGGGCCGAATTTTTCAACACAGAAACTAGCCATAGCAGAGCCAACAATGATGGCCCGTTTCATATTATCAAAAGAGATATCACCGGTTTTGGCAAGATGGCCAATAAATCCTCCGGCAAAAGTATCACCGGCACCTGTTGGATCAAATACATCTTCAAGCGGCAAGGCAGGGGCAAAGAAAACACTGTCTTGATGAAATAATAGGGCGCCATGTTCTCCTTTTTTTATGATCAGATATTTTGGACCCATTTCCATTATGCTTTTCGCAGCTTTCACCAAAGAGAACTGGCCGCTTAATTGCCTGGCTTCCGCATCATTCACCATTAGCAGGTCCACCTGCTTTAACACATTTTCCAGTTCGGGCAATGCGATCTCCATCCAAAAATTCATGGTATCCATTACAATCAGCTTTGGCCTTTTTTTCATCTGGCTGATCACACTCAGCTGTGTAGCCGGTGCCAGGTTTCCCAGCATGAGGAATTCCGCATCCTGGTAGCTGTCGGGAATTTTTGGGTTAAAGTCTTCCAGCACATTAAGGTCAGTAACAAGGGTGTCACGACTGTTCATATCCTCGTGGTAACGACCGCTCCAGAAAAAAGATTTTTTATCTTTAACTAATTCCACCCCTTCCAATTGAACGCCCCTGCTTTTTAATTCATTCAGCTCTTCTTCAGGGAAATCATCACCAATGATAGAGACCTGGAGAACAGGTTTTATAAAATTGGCTGCTGCATAGGCTACGTAAATAGCAGAGCCGCCAACGATCTTATCTATTTTACCAAAGGGGGTTTCTATAGCATCAAAAGCCATGGTACCAACTGCGATCAGGGACATGTATAAACGATTAAAATGATTAATAAGGTTACAGCCGGCAATATTACTGCAAATAGGGGGAACTTGGAATTCATAATGGATATATAAATGCCCTCCTGCTCTTCAAGTTAAGCAATATGAAGGGTCGTTTTCAAATTAATTCAACTCACTTATCTTTGAGTATGGCTAAAGCACAGCGTCGTAAGGCATCCAAAAAAGAATTGATCCTTGAAAAGGCATCGGCGATGTTTCGTCAAAAAGGATTTGCCGCTACCTCCATGCGTGACCTGGCGGAAACAGTAGGAATAGAGGCAGCCAGTTTATACAATCATATCCGCTCAAAAAATGAGATCCTTGAAGCTATTTGTTTTGATGTAGCCAACCGGTTTAATAGTAATATGACCACGATTGAATCGGGCGGACAACAATCAATAGGGAAGATTGAAATCCTTCTTCGTTTTCATATCCGGCAGATGATAGAAAAATATGAAGAGGTGTATGTAAGTGACCGTGAATGGAAACACCTGGAGGAACCTTATCTTTCAAATTTTCAGGAACAACGTCGAAATTATCGTAAAAAGTTTGCTTCTATAATCGAGGAAGGTATCAAGAATAATGAGATACGTAAAATTGATGCCTCAACCGCCGTACTCATCATGTTACATGCCGTCAGTGGTATTGAATCCTGGCATCGCTCCAAAGCTAAGATCAACGCAGATGAACTGGAGGATAACATGGTCATGATCATGATTGATGGTTTACGTAAACAAGGATGATACATGTCCATTCATTTTCACTCCCTTCGCATAAAAGAGATCAGGCAGGAAACACCCGATTGTGTTTCTATTGTTTTTGAGATCCCGGATAACCTGAAAAAAGATTTTATTTTTAAACAGGGCCAAAGCCTTACCATGAGAACCACTCTTCGGAATGAAGAAATTCGAAGAACGTATTCTATTTGCAGCAGCCCCCTCGAAAAGGAAATAAGAGTAGCCATAAAAAAAGCCGAAAAGGGTTTATTTTCCACTTTTGCAAATGAAGTTATAAAGGCAGGTGATAAGCTGGAAGTGATGGAGCCGGTAGGCAAATTTTACACTGATTTGCATCCGGATCAAAGGAAAAATTACCTGGCCTTTGCAGCCGGCAGCGGTATAACACCGGTTTTGTCAATAATTAAAACAACCCTGGCAACAGAACCTGAAAGCCTTTTTACTCTTGTATATGCCAGCAGGAACAGGAGCTCAATTATTTTTTTTGAAGAGCTCGAAGGATTAAAAAATAAATACCTGCAACGTTTTAACCTGATCAACTTACTAAGCAGGGAAATTGCCGACACACCGATTTATTCCGGTAGAATTGATAAGGATAAACTGACGCAACTTTCAAAAGTGATCCGGTATGAAAACATGGATGAAATTTTTATATGCGGACCGCAGGAACTGATCTTCACTACCAAAGATTTTTTAGAACAAATTGGAATTGATAAAAGAAAGATCCATTTTGAATTATTCACTACGCCTGGAAGTAAGACGGCTGAAACTGAAAATCAAAAAACAATAGCTAAAGGTGCAGAAGCCGGATACCCTGGAAAACTTAAAAGTAAAATAACTGTCAGGTTGGACGGAAGATCTTTTGATTTTGATCTCGGGTATGATGATGAACCCTTGCTGGATGCCGCTTTAAAGCAGGGAGCGGACCTGCCTTATGCATGCAAAGGAGGAGTATGTTGTACCTGTAAGGCCAGGTTGATAACAGGCGAAGTAGAAATGGACGTACACTGGGGGTTGGAAGAAGAAGAGATCCGGCAAGGATATATCCTTACCTGTCAAAGTCATCCTAAAACTGAAAAAGTAGTAGTAGACTTCGATATTAAATAATTTTTTAAAACAAGTAGTTATGACTAAAAGTAAACTCCAGGTTTTAAAAGGTGAAAAATGGGCAACCCTTCCGGGTCATAAAACAGCTAATGGTGAAAAATATGCTATAAGTAATTTTGGAAGACTGGTAAAATTTTCGAAGCAGGTAATTGACGGTTCTTTATTAAAAGGCAGCCTGCAAGAAGGATACCCCATCTGGCGAACCAGGAAAAACGGTGAATATTTCCATGCATTAATCCATCGCCTGGTTGCAAAATTTTTTTTACCCAAACCTCAGAGAAAAGAAACTATAGTAATTCATTCCAATTATAAAAAAACGGATAACCACTTTTATAATCTTCAGTGGGCAACACCAGAAGAAGCATCAGCACACCAGCAAGGCAGCCCTGCAGTAAAAAAAGCAAAAAAGAAAATGAGGGAAAATCCGGGCTCCGGATCTACCACAAAACTCACCATTGCCAGTGTAAAAATGATAAGGAAATTGATAGCTGAAGAAAAAACCCTAAAAGAAATTGCCAAAACTTTTGGGGTAAGTGACATGCAGATCCACCGGATAAAAACAGGGGAAAATTGGGGGAATTTAAAATGATATTCTATTAGAAAAGATGAAGGTATTTTAACCCCATTTTGAAAAACAATGGGCTGCCGAATGAAGAATAAAAGTAGAGTTATTATTCAAAAGCCAAATAGTAGAATGCTGACTAAAAATTTCGCCAATACCATTTTGGATGATTGGCGAAATTCATCAGCATGAAACTTTTTATACCCTTTAATTAAACTACCTGCCTTTTATATAACCCCCTGTCTATTGATAGTTTTCCGCTTCCGTTCAGCAATAAAGCTATATTCAAACCGGCAAGAAGGATGAAAAATTCGAAACCTTCCCCGGCCTGGTTACCATACCAGTTGATAAAAAAACCATTTTGAATATGTGATGACAGTGCTATGCCCGCTGCAAGGATGATAAAGAATATTGCCAGTATCCGGGAGCCGAATCCAAGCAAAAGCAAAATGCTTCCAAAAAATTCAATCATTATGACGGCAAATCCCACGATCCAGGGTAATCCCCTAGTCTCGGTAAAAAATTGCATAGTACCACTGAATCCATAACCACCAAACCATCCTAATAATTTTTGGGCTCCGTGTGGTAACATGACCAGCCCGATGATCAGCCGGAGGATAAAGCCGGTCCAGTCGTTATTTGCTCTGAATATTTTTTTCAATGTTATAGCTTTTAACTCCCATAAAAAAATTGCTCTTTCTCAATCTTACCATCTTTCCAGTGCTGCACCGATACCTGTGTATAGTTACGGATACCCCATTCCTTATGGGTATAGTCAAAGCTCCAGGTCACATAAGAAACAGTATCATTGGCAGCCAGGCTTACCACTTCGGCTTTCCTGAAATCAGTAACATCGCTGAGAAACTGTAGTTCTCTTTTGCGGTTTTCTTCTTTTCCAACAGTAGGAGGCAGACTGTTTTCCTGCATCGCAACATTTTCGCCATAATAGAGGTCAAAGGCCTCGATCAGTTTACCATTGATCACCAAATCATTCAGGTGATTTAGTTTTTCTTCAATTGTGTTCATAAAATTTCTTTACTGTAATAATATTGTTTAAACACAAAATTGAGATGCAAACTGTTCCTGTTCCAATGCGCTGTGGTAAGAAATTGTATTAACCTATGGTAATATAAATCAGTAGCCGGTTAATTTCATAAAGATGCGGTTGAGAGATTAGGGAGAAACCCTTCTTCGTCTGCAGGGCTTTCTATGTACTCCCTTCCAGATCCAGGTGAACCGGTATGTGCTGAACAATGACGAGGAAAGAGATTTCATGAACTAAAAATGAAGCAAGCTGACTGGAGAATGGTCAACGGAAATCAGGTAAGAGTCAGTTACCTTACTGTTCGGTATCTCTTTTAATTGTAACTTTTTCTTCATTGGTAGGTTTTTATAAAAATTGCATATGAAAAAGATAGTCTTGCTCAGTTTCCTCAGCTTGTTAGTTGTTAGAACTTTTACTCAGCCTCCCCAAAAACCCAAAATGCTTTTATTGGGTTGTTTTCATTTTGACAATCCTGGCCTGGATGTGGCAAAATTTCACAATGCAAATATCATGTCTGAAAAAAGGCAGCAGGAAGTAAGAGAGGTTGTTGAAAAACTGAAACAGTATAAACCGGATAAAATTTTTATTGAATCAGCCGTATCCAATCAAACAGGAATTGACAGTAATATCAATAAATTCAAAGCAGGTAAGTTTGAGTTAAAGCCCAATGAAATTTACCAGCTTGGGTTTAGGCTGGCCAAAGAATTGGATCTGCCAACCTTGTATGCAGTGGATTTCAGAGATACAGAATTCCCTTTCGATAGCCTTGTGAAATCGGCCACGGTAGCAAAACAAACGGAGTTGCTGAAAAACATACAGGTAATATTTGACAGTATTGAAAACGATTTTAATGAATCGCTGAAAAAATATACTATCCGGGAAATTCTGCTGAAGCAGAATTCCAAAGAAACGACGGATGCCGGTGTGGGTATTTATTACGATTTTCTACCGGCCGGTAAGGAGGGCAACCATGTGGGTTCTTATCTTACCAGCGAGTGGTGGAGGCGAAATATGGTTATTTATGAAAATATCCTGAAAAGGTTAACCGGTAAAGAAGAAAAAATACTGGTGATCTTTGGAAGTGGCCATACGGCTTTATTACAGGCCATGATGCAATACAATAAAAATATTGAACTGGTGCCATTGCATACGGTACTTTAAGCTTTCGCTTTTGCAGCACCCACGGTTTTTCGATAACAGATGATTGCTCAAAAGCAAACCATACAGATACTTCAATATCATCTTTCAGTCAATATAAACGCAAACAGCGCGGATTCATTTATTTTTTCAAATCCTGTCCGGCCAGATATCAGGCAATTCTCCGCTGAAGCCCATTTCAGGGAGACCATTGATTTGATTCATTTCTTCCTCTGACAATTCAAAATCGAACAGGCTGATATTTTCTTTAATTCTTTTTGACGTGGTCGATTTCGGAATCACAATCACATTGTGCTGAATTATCCAGCGAAGACAAATTTGAGAAACTGATTTATTGTGCTTTTTAGCTATTCTTTCTAAAACCTCATTCCCAAATACTTTACGTCTTGCCAAAGGTGACCAGGACTCAACTATAATGCCTTGTTTTTTACAATACTCAGTTAATTCTGGTTGCCAGTAACCCGGATGGAACTCTATTTGATTGATAGCGGGAATTGTCTTTGCTGTCTGAAAAAGAGACTCCAGGTGTTCTTGCCAAAAGTTGCTTACACCAATGGATTTAATCTTTCCTTCGGCTTGTAATTCCTCCATCGCACGCCAGGTTTCGGCATTGGTCTGTTGCCAGTTTTTATAGTTCCTGGCATTGGCTGGCCAGTGTATCAGGTATAGGTCAATATAATCCAATTCCAGTTTGTTAAGCGATTCTTCAAAAGCAGTTTTAGTTTGTTCATAGCCTAAGTTTTCTCTCCATAGTTTGGTGGTAACTACAATTTCATTCCTGGAAAGGCCACTTGCTTTTATCCCTTTTCCCACAGCCTCCTCATTTTCATATTTAGCTGCAGTGTCAATCAAACTATAACCATTGGCCAAAGCATCCAAAACAGATTGGATACCCTCCTGGTCGGTTGATTTGTATGTCCCAAAGCCAACAATAGGAATCTTATGGCCATCATTTAAAATTATTTCTTTCATAAATAAATGCTATTGTGTGTTTTTGGAATGCATGCTCTACCTTCCTTTCACCTTTTATTCTTTGTAACACATTACTTTTTTACATTTTTTAATAAGAGTTTGTTTATCCTATATTTTTTGTTCTGGGTCTGTTTTTTGGCTTCTGTTTAACCTTCACACTACCCATATTCACAACTTTAATTTCAGCAGATATATAATCCTGCTTTGGCGAACTCATAATTCATGCAATAGCCTTTTCACCTTTTTTATAAGGAACACAACCAATATATTTTCCCGGTACAGGCATATATCTTTTGGCCAGGGTGCATCCGGGCTTTGATGTAAAGTAGCCCAGCAAACATAATTCCTTCATCATCCGGAAATAATGAACCGGCTCCTCCTCTCTTTTATTTTTCATGTATTCCTTCTGCTCATTATCTACCTGCAGCAGCAATTCATGTTTTTGTTCCCTCAGTATGGCAAGAAACGGTTTTGCAAATGTTGAACTGGAAAGGTCATTTATTTTTTCCATCCCATTTCTGAAAATCATTTGTTCCTTTTCATCGTAACAATCACTAACCATTACCGTCATAAATGTTCCCACCCGGGCAGCTTTGGCTCCAGGTGTTTTTGTCTCCGGTAAAATAGTATCGGCAATTTCATTGAGGTAGTCCACATCTTCATTTGTAAACAGGGGACTGTCCTCCGTTTTACAACCGCTCAAAATACTATTGACGCCAATCAGGCTGCCACCTAAGAGAAGAGATATAAATTGTATTGCTTCCTTTCTATCCATCAGGTTTTCATTTTTTTAAATCCTGTTACAGGTTATTTTTTTTCATTTCTTCAACTGCATAATGGACGGCCCTTGCCGTCAGCGCCATATATAATATAGACGGACTTTGATTGCCCGTACTCGTCATACAGGCGCCATCGGTTACAAAAACATTTTTGCAATGGTGCATCTGGTTCCATTCATTCAGTAGCGAGGTTTTGCTATCCTTACCCATCCGGCATCCGCCCATTTCATGAATATCGAGGCCCGGAGGTTGCTTGTTATCATTCTTGTAAACAATTTTACCACCCGCTTTTTCAAGCATGGCCACACTTTGCTCCAAAAAATCTTTTACCATTTTATCATCGTTATCATCATATCCCACAGATGTTATTAATAAGGGAATACCCCATTGATCGGTTTTATCAGGGCTTAGTCTTACATGATTGGCCTCTTTACCAATTGTCTCGCCCTGTATATACATATAAACTCCCCAGGGGCCCGGCTCTCCCATATTATCTTTAAAATTCCCTCCAATGGTTTCTGACATTTTACTTTCATCAGGTGCCGAGCGGTAGGCACCGCTGAATGTAGTAAAGCCACCCACATAATCGGTGTCTTGTTTTTCTAGGTTTCTGTAGTTAGCGATAATGGTTTCCGTTGGGTTTTTTCCCCAGAAATATTTATCCTCAAAACCTTCTATTTCCGCGTTGATATGTGCCCTGTAATTATGAAACATAACATATTTACCAAGCAGGCCGGAATCATTGCCCAACCCATTGGGAAAACGGGAGGAGGTTGAATTAAGAAGTACCAGGTTGCTGTTTAATGCTGATGCATTTACAAAAATGATCCTTGCAAAATATTCAATGGATTCTTTTGTATTGGTATCAATGACCCTGACCCCAATGGCCTTGCTTTTTTTCTCATCATAAATTATAGAATGTACAACAGAGAAAGGTCTTACCGTCAGATTACCTGTTTGCTGCGCCCATGGCAAAGTGGAAGAAACAGAACTAAAATAGGCACCAAAAGGACAGCCCCGCATACATAAATTTCTGGACTGGCAGCGGCCACGCCCCTGCCCCGACTGCACATCCGTGGGTTGAGTAATATGAGCCCACCTGCCCTGTACTAAATGGCGATTGAAATTTTTTTTAATAGATTTTTGCAAATGTTCTTCCACGCAGTTGAGATCAAATGGAGGTTGAAATTCACCATCGGGCATGGAACTGATACCATCCTTATTTCCGCAAACGCCAATGAATTTTTCTACATGGGAATACCAGGAAGCCACATCATCATAACCAATTGGCCAGTTGATTCCATAGCCTAATCTTTCCGGTGCCGTAAATTCATATGGGCTCCATCGCTGGCAAGCACGTCCCCAAATCAATGATTTTCCACCTACCTGGTATCCTCTTATCCAATCAAAGGGTTTCTCCTGGATATACGGATGATCCTTATCCCGGATAAAAAAATGGGCTGTACCCTCCCCGAAACCAGAAGAGCGGGTAATCAAAGGATTTTCCCGGATAAATTCTTTGGTCATTTGTCCTGCATGAGCAAATTCCCAAGGTGCTTTATTAGCGGTTGGATAATCCTTATTGTGTTCTACATTTCTTCCTCTTTCTAAAACCAGTGTCTTTATACCCAGTTCACATAATTCTTTTGCGGCCCAGCCCCCACTGATACCTGAACCAATAACTATGGCGTCAAAACTATTCTGTTTTATTCCTTTGGTATTGATATTTGTATTTAGCGTATCGCCAGGCATTTAAAATAAATTTAATAGAGCTGTTAATGATTCAATCATTTTTATTTTACCAAACATAGGTGCCCACACTTCCACCAGGGATTGAAGCCTGCGCCCATTTGTTTTTGAAATTCAAATTAAAAGAAACAGCATTTGCTCCATCATTCAATACAATCAATACTTTTTTCTTTTCCGGCGTTTCAAAAGCTACGCTGAATAAATTACCAGTGATATTACTGGCTACCCTCACGGAACCGGGAGGTACAAATTTGGAGGCATGGGCGATAATATAATAGGATACATTTCTGGCAACACCTGATCCGATCGTTAATGCTCCTTTACACTGCGTGCAACCCCCGGGCGTATGTGGACCAAAAGACGGATCATTAGCCAGGTTCCATTCCAGGGCATTGCGGCTCCAGTTACGCATAGAACCAACCACCACGTTTTTCAAGTGCCATTTCAGATCTCCTTCAAAATCTCCTGCAGAAGATGTCCATTGCTCTGTAAAATAAACATGCTTATCAGGGTGTGCAGCATGAACGGCTGACAAAGCAGAAATATCTCCTTCATATAAATGAAAAGCGGATCCGTCAACAAATGATTTAGCCGCAGGATCATTTAAGATCGTCAGTGGGTACTCCGGTTTATTACAATTATGATCGTATACAATAATCTTTGTTGTAATATTAGCTGCCTGGAAGGCAGGGCCCAAACTATTTTTTATAAAATCCCTTTGTTGTTCGGCCGTCATCAGTAAACTGGGATTGTTGCCCGGATGCAAGGGTTCGTTTTGCGGAGTGATAGCATCAATGATAATTCCTTCCGCTTTCATTTGCTGGATATACTTTACAAAGTAAGCGGCATATACATCATAGTATTGCGGCAATAAGCTTCCACCTTTGGAGCTGGCATTATCCTTCATCCACACGGGAGGGCTCCAGGGACTTCCCAGGATCTTTATGTTTGGATTGATGGCAAGTATCTCTTTTAATAGCGGTATAAGACCCGTGCCTGCAGCCCTGTCAGGATCAAGGCTGAAATGATCAAGGTTGGGATCTGTTTGCCCGGCCGGTATATCATTATAAGTATAAACCGAGGCACTAAGATCTGAAGCACCGATACTGATGCGCAGGTAGCTTATGCTTATTGATCCCGGCCCATTCCCAAATAATTCCTGTAATAACGCCGCTTTTTCGGTTCCCATTCCATTAATAAGCGTGGCACTTCCGCTAGTTAAGGTATATCCAAAGCCATCGATGGTTTGATATCGCTGCGTGGTATCAACTATAATATTCGCATTAGAATTACTATTAGTACCGAAGGAGAGAATAGTGTTTTGTTTTTGTAATAATACGGACTGGTCACCTTTAGTAAGCCAGTAATCAATTTCATTTACAGCCGGTGCAGGAGCCGGTGGAGGTGGTGGAGCCGGTGCCACATCACCATCATTACTTTTTTTTGAACAACCACCCTGTACGTTTATCAATCCAACGACGGCAAAAAACAGGATTTTAATTAAGTTCATATCATAAGTTTTAAAGTACGGAATCGCTTTATTTATGTTGAGATAATAACCAGGATAAAAAATCAGGTTCTTCAAATGCCGGATCCCAGCTATTGTGATCAGCCTCCGGATACAGGGTAAACCTAACCTGTGCGTTTGCATCCTGTAAGGCTTTTACCATTTCTTCTGAGTATTGCGGGGCCACCACATCATCCTTAGCACCATGAAATACCCACCATTTTGTTTTTGTCAATTTTCCGGCAGCAGCTGTAGCTCCACCCCCGCATATTGGAATGGCTGCAGCAAATAAGCCGGGGTTTCTGCCAACTATTTCAAATGTACCCATACCTCCCATTGACAATCCAACCGCATATATTTGATCTTTAGCCACCGGATATTCCTTTATTATTTTATTCAATAACTCCTGCGCCAGCTTCATAGCGATTGTTGGTTCTTTTCCTTCTTTAAAAGCAAATATATTTTTATCCTCGTCTTTTGAAATTTTTACATTGCTCCAAAAACTATTTTCGGAGCATTGCGGAAAAACAACAATGACTGGATATTTTTCTCTTACATCTACTTTTAAAAATAACCGGGCTCCATGGAGTAGCTGCTTTTCATTGTCATCACCTCTTTCGCCGGCTCCATGAAGAAAAAAAATAAGCGGGTATTTTTTTGATGCATCATAATTTTCAGGTAATAACACCCGGTAGGGTAAGGTATTGCCACCCCTGGTGTATTCATGCCTTTTATACATTCCAAATTCCCTAATACAACCCATGTTAATAATCAATACCCATCCCAAAACAAAAAATATTTTTTTCATTCCTTTTTATTTTTCAATACGTATTTCTGTACAGGTTATCAAATCTTGATCCACCGGCTTTTTTCAGGGGGATCTGCAATCCGCCAGTTTGTTGCAACCATTCAAATAGATCCGCTCTCAATTCCATCCCCGTTTTCCGGTAAGCAGTATCCCGGATCAAATTATTCATTTCGTAGGGGTCCGCTTTTATATCATACAATTCATTGATATCCCAAACGCCATTATAATAAATATATTTATACTGACCGGTACGGACAGCAAACGTAGTAGGCGTTTGCGGAAAAGCGGATTCCCAATAATATTCATAATAAACTTTACTTCTTTGCCATTGTACTTTATTGCCTTTTAATATTTCTGCAAAAGAATAACCCTGCATTTGAGCGGGTTTAGTAATACCTGCCAGTTCCAAAAATGTGGGAGCCAGGTCCACATTCATAATATTTTCCTCCATAACAGAAGAGGCCTTTACCATGCCCGGGGCCCAAACCAATAAAGGAACCCGCATAGATTCTTCATAGGCGTGTCGTTTATCTATCAGGCCGTGTTCTCCAAAAGAAAATCCATTATCGCCCATATAAACAACCATCGTATTATCCTGCAATCCTTCCGTTTTTACCCAATCAATCACTTTTTCTATACTTTCATCCACCGCTTGCAACGTTTCAAGGTAACGTCGGTAAAAATCATCAAAGCGGATGGAACCATGATACATAAAATCAACTCCATGCCAGCTATATCGCTGGTTGCGTACCCATTTAGGAATATCCTGGTAGTTTACTTTTGTTTGGGGAGCTGTTACAGTACCATAAGTTTTGCTGCTGTCAGTTGCTGTCAGATACATTGAGGGCGGGCAAACAACAGGAATATTGGCATACTTTCCTGCATGTCTTTTGGCAGGATTAAATTCTGCATGCACCCCTTTATGTGATAAATAAAGAAAGAATGGTTTGCTTTTATTTCTTTCTCCCATCCATTGAATGGCATAGTTAGTTAAAAGGTCAGTGATATAACTTCCTTCCGGCTGCTTTACACTTTTACCATTTATATTAAACTCAGGATCATAATACACACCTTGCCCGCGGAAGCTGATCCATTGATCAAAGCCCGGTTGAGGCTGATCATCTGTATTACCCATATGCCATTTCCCCATAAAAGCTGTTTGATATCCCTTTTGTTGCATGTATTTAGGAAAAAAAACAAGGTCCTTTGGAAGGGCAGCTTCATTATCTACCACTGTATGCTTATGCGCATATTGCCCGGTTAAAATAGATGCCCGGCTGGGTGAACATAAAGCAGTAGAAACAAATGCATTTTTTATATGAGCTCCTTCTGCCGCCATCCTGTCCATGCCCGGTGTTTGTAGTCCCTGTATTTTATTCATAAATCCCATGGCATCATAACGATGGTCATCAGAAAGAATAAAAATAATATTCATGGGTTTCTGTTTACCCGGCTGGGCATTTACCCGCGGATAAAAAAGGAAAAGCATTACCGATGCCAGGAGACTGTTTTTGTTCATACGCATAAAATATAAAATGATCAGATATCAATTCAATCTAAAATCCGCTTCTTTTACATCGCGGCTATTACTACCAATAAACACTTTAAAGTCGCCCGGTTCGGCTGTATATTTTAAATCGTAATTATAAAACATCAGATCGTTGACAGTGATATCAAATGAAACTGTTCTGGCCTCCCCCGCCTTGAGAAGAATTTTTTGAAATCCCTTTAATTCCTTAACAGGTCTTGTACTACTGCCCACCAGGTCACGGATATACATTTGCACTACTTCCTTACCATCCTGGTTTCCGGTATTGGTTACAGTAACCGACGCCATTAATTTTTGACCGGCTTTTATTGAGGTACTGTTCAACTTTATATCGCTGTAGGAAAAATTTGTATAGCTTAATCCAAATCCAAAAGGATAAAGCGGATCGTTAGACACATCCAGGTAATTTGAACGAAATTTCTGAAACCACTTTCCGTCGGGTAAAGGCCTGCCAGTATTTTTATGACTATAGAAAAGTGGAACCTGGCCTACATTCTGGGGGAAAGTAGTACTTAGTTTACCTGATGGATTTACATCACCAAATAATACATCAGCTATGGCATAGCCGGCTTCAGAGCCGGCAAACCATACATTCAAAATAGCCGGTACATTTTCCTGTTCCCATTTCAAAGCCAGCGGACGACCCGTAAATAAAACCAGTACCAAAGGTTTTCCTGTTTTCAACAAAGCCATTAGTAACTCTTTTTGAACACCCGGAATTTCGATATTTGTTCTGCTGCTTGCTTCTCCGCTCATTTCAGCAGATTCGCCTAAAGCTGCAACAATAACATCCGATTGACTGGCAATATTTAATGCTTCCTGTAAAATTTCATTGGCGGAACGTTTATCCCTGCGTAATGTTTTTCCGAACATGGTTGCTCTTTCTTCTATCAAACTATCTTCATCCAGGTTAGATCCTTTTGCATATAAAATTTTTGCATTGGTGCCGGCTACTTCTTTTAATCCATTAATAAAAGAAATTGATTTTGAAAAATTGGCTGCCACACTCCAGGTACCGGTCATGTTTTCGGTAGCATCGGCAAGGGGCCCGATCAATGCAATTGTTCCCGATTTTTTTATAGGTAACACATTCCCCTGGTTCTTTAATAAAACAAAACTTTCGGCAGCAATACTCCTTGCTTCTTTACGGTTGGCATCATTAAAAACTTCTGTCTTCGCCCGGTTTTCATCACAATATCTAAAGGGGTCTTCAAATAAGCCCAGTTTATATTTTGCCTCCAGTATCCTCCGGCAGGCACGATCAATTTGTTGTTGGGT
>JBGTNK010000142.1:0-4782 GCA_041743125.1 Chitinophagaceae bacterium | reverse complement strand
CAGAGCAAAGGATAAATCTTTCAATGCAAAATTGAAAACTGATTTTGATGAAAGCATTGGAAAAATAAATATCATTCCGCAGGATATCGGAAGGGTTTTGTTGAATTTATACAACAATGCGTTTTATGCCGTATGCCCCCCCACCCCCCAAGGGGAGATTAAGAACCCTAAAGTTGGACATGAACCTACAGTTTGGGTAAGTACAAGAAAAGTGGGTGACAAAGTTTCCATTACCGTAAAAGATAATGGACCCGGTATTTCTCAAAAAGTAATCGATAAAATCTTTCAACCCTTCTTCACTACCAAGCCAACAGGGCAAGGTACTGGTTTGGGTTTGTCATTGGCTTATGATATAGTAAAAGCACATGGTGGTGAAATAAAAGTGGAGACGAAGGAAGGAGAAGGTACAGAGTTTATCATTATTCTACCCATAAAATAGAAACCCATTCTTCATCATTAAATTTAAAAAATGTACAAACAACATTTGCTTAACAATATTGAAAAAGAAATCAACATTTGTCGCAGGCTGTATACAAAGATTCCACCCGGTCAAATGGATTTCAGACCCAAAGAAGGACTGAGAAGCATTTTAGAATTACTACGGTATTTGACTATTGTCGGAAGCGCTATGCCAATTTATTGGTTAAAAACAGATGAAACAGAGTTTAATACATTTTTTGACAAAATCGATAAACCATCCAGGACAATGCCTCATGAACAATTTTCAGCTTCGATGGATGAGCAACTGACAACTATAAAAGATCTTTTTAATCAACTAAGCGAAGATGATTTAATGAATAGAGAAGTTATTTATCCATGGGGTGGTAAAGCGCCAATAGGAGAAGCCATCATGGCTACCAGTATTAAATTCTTAACCGGGTACAAACTTCAATTGTTTTTGTTCATCAAGCTTTGTGATGATCAAAAATTGGGAACTGCAGATGCATGGTTTATCGATGATCTATCCTCATAAAGATTATTCAATTTGCCAAATATGGACAACGAAACCGATTTGCAGGTTATAAAGGATAAAATTGATCAGCTTAATAAACAGGCATGGGATGCAAGGGTTAATGATTCGCCAAAATCTCTAGAGCTGAGCAGTGAAGCTGTCGAACTTGCAAGAAGCATAAATTATCCTTCCGGGTTAGCCCATGGCCTCAAATCATTAGGGTTTTCCTATATACGCATTGCAAAAAATAATGAAGCCCTGCCGCTTTTACAAGAGGCATTATCACTTCTTGAATCTCTTAATGATTTGAAAGGTCAGGCGGTGGTAAATCAATACCTGGCAATCATCCAACGTAACTGGGGCGATTTTGGCTCTGCGCTGCAGTTATTATTTAAAGCACTCGAATTAAGTGAGCAGGCTGCATTTAACGAAGATGCGGGAAACGAGCACTACCAGGTAGGCGTAACTTATAAGTATCTTGGAAATTTTGAAAAAGCACTTGATTCGTTATATAAAAGTCTTTCTATTTACCGGGAAATGAACAACCGCCTTTTCCAGTCATATCCAATTAATATTATAGGTTCTATCTATTTTGAAAATGAAGATTATACCCGGGCACTGGAATACTACCAGGAAGGATTAATGCTGCGACAGGAATCGCAGGATAAATTGGGAGAGGCAGGCAGTCTCGACAATGTCGGCTTCACCCATTTTAAACTAAATGATTATCCTCAGGCAATTGATTACTGCACACAAAGCCTTGCCATAAGTAAAAGCACCGGCGACAAAAGAACCCAGGCCAATGTTATGCAGCACCTTGCTGAAATTTATAAACAGACAGGTGATTCAGGGCAGGCAACAAAACTTTCTAATGATAGCTTACAAATAAGAAAACAAATCGGCGATAAAAGAGGCGAAACAGAAAATCTCTTATTTCTTGCATCACTTCATAAAGAGCAACCGGCAAACAACGATGAAATATTTAATTGGCTTAGCAATGCCCTAAGTATTTCGGAGGAAATAAAAGGAATCGACTTGTTAAGTAAAACCCGTTTTGCATTCTATGAATATTATAAGCACGAAGAAAAATTCAGGGAAGCCATTGAACAGCTTGAAATGCATATGCAATTAGAAAAAGAATTGCACAGAAATAGTGTTCAACAAAAAATCCAGAATCTTGAAATTTCTCACAAGGCAGAGGAAGCACAGAGAGAAACCGAGACGATCCGTCTTCGCAACAAAGAACTGAACGATCTGAATGCTGAGATCAGGGAGCAAAAAGAAAAGCTGGAAATCACATTAACTGGTTTAAAATCAACACAGGCTCAGCTTATCCAATCAGAAAAAATGGCCTCGCTGGGAGAACTCACTGCCGGCATTGCGCATGAGATACAAAACCCCTTAAACTTCGTTAATAATTTTTCTGAAGTAAGTACAGAGTTAGTTGATGAAATGAATGCAGAAATTGATAAAGGAAATACAGAAGATGCAAAATTGATTGCACAGGATTTAAAACAAAACTTAGAAAAAATAAATCACCATGGCAAACGTGCCGGTGATATTGTAAAAGGAATGTTGCAACACAGCCGCAGCAGCAGTGGTGTAAAAGAACCAGCCAATATTAATGCGTTGGCCGATGAATATTTAAGGTTAGCCTATCATGGATTCAGGGCAAAGGATAAATCTTTCAATGCAACCTTGAAAACAGACTTTGATGAAAGCATTGGCAACGTCAATATCATTCCACCGGATATCGGAAGAGTATTGTTGAATTTATACAACAATGCGTTTTATGCAGTTTGCCCCCCCAGCCTCCAAAGGGGGATTAAGAACCCTGAAAAGGGATATGAACCTACAGTTTGGGTGAGTACAAGAATGGTGAGTGACAAAGTTTTCATAACCGTAAAGGATAATGGGAATGGCATTCCGCAAATAGTATTGGATAAAATATTTCAACCTTTCTTTACTACTAAGCCTACAGGTGAAGGAACCGGATTAGGGTTGAGTTTAAGTTATGATATTGTAAAAGCACATGGTGGTGAAATAAAAGTTGAAAGTAAAGAGGCAGAAGGAAGCGAGTTTGTTATTCATCTACCGCACTAGCAAAGCAAACGAAACACTTGTTATGAAAAAGAAATTATTGCTTTTTGTTTTTTCCTTATTGACTGTTGCTGGCCTTGTCCATAGCCAGCAGAAGTCGTCAGATAATTTAAGTACTATTATAAACCTTCAAAAAGCCGATACCGCAGAGGTAAATGAATTGGCTGATTTCGCCAACGAACAAATACAAATTGATTCGGCAATTAAGTATGCACACCAGGGATTAGCGCTGGCGAAAAAACTAAATTATAAAAAAGGAGAAGCTGATTGCATGCTTGTATTAGGAGCAAAGGATTTGGATTTCGGCCCGGGTATCCAAAATGCTTTAGGTGCTTTAAATATATATGAAAGTCTCCATGATACACAGGGTATCGCTTCTGCATATTTAGTTTTACAGGCTAATTATAGGTTGGCGTTAGATTATAAAAACGCTTTGAATTATGCCTTTTTAGGAGAAAAAATAGCAGAAGCTAATAATGTGATGTCTATAAGATTTTTATTCCCGGGTCATAGGCTGGCACCCTTGTTTTTAGCGGAGATTGGCCAGATATATGTGTTCAGAAATCAACTGGACTCTGCGTTAATCTATACCCATAAATCAATTGAATATAATGAACTTTTTAATGGTACAAAATGGAATTTCCCAGTTTATCTTTTGGCTACCATTCAGACTATGGCGGGTAATTACAAGCCTGCTCTTGAAAATTATCGTTCAGCAATCCCCCTCGCTATTCATAATGGATTTTTTCAGGATACTTTGCAAATATTCAGTGGTCTGTCTACGTTGTTTAAAAAAACAGGGCAGCTTGATTCAGCTATTTATTATTCACAAATGGTGGTGCAATCATCAAATGCGGACCTTCAAATTAAAGACCAGCTTGAAGCTTTAAGCAATCTTGCAGAAGCATACAAATTAAAAGGCGCCAAGGACAGTGCGATCAAATACATTGAGGCAAGTCACAATTTGAAAGACAGTATTTTTAGCAACGATAAAGACAGGGAAGTGCAAAATATTACTTTCAATGAACACCTGAAACAACAAGAAATTATTTCCAGCCAGGTTACGTATAAAAACAAAGTGCAGCTATATGGTTTAGGAGCTGGATTATTCATCCTGCTTTTAATTGCAATAATTTTATGGCGCAGTAACCTGCATAAACAAAAGGCGAGAATAAAAATTGAGCAAGCTTATCTTGAACTTAAATCCACCCAGGCACAACTAACCCAATCTGAGAAGATGGCTTCTCTTGGTGAACTTACCGCAGGGATTGCCCATGAAATTCAAAACCCCTTAAACTTTGTCAATAATTTTTCCGATGTTAGTACAGAGTTAGTTGATGAAATGAATGCGGAAATTGATAAAGGAAATACTGAGGATGCAAAATTGATTGCTCAGGATTTGAAACAAAACATAGAAAAAATTAATCATCATGGCAAACGTGCCGGTGATATTGTAAAAGGAATGTTGCAACACAGCCGCAGCAGCAATGGTGTAAAAGAACCAACCAATATTAATGCGTTGGCCGATGAATATTTACGCCTGGCTTATCATGGTCTCAGGGCAAAAGATAAATCGTTTAATGCAATGATGAAAACTGATTTTGATGAAAGCATTGGAAAAATAAATATCATTCCGCAGGATATCGGAAGGGTTTTGTTGAATTTATACAACAATGCGTTTTATGCCGTATGCCCCCCAACCCCCCAAGGGGGGATTAAGAATCCTAAAG
>JBGTNK010000141.1:0-7232 GCA_041743125.1 Chitinophagaceae bacterium | reverse complement strand
GTGCTGCATACATGGGGACAACAGTTGAGCTTTCATCCGCATGTTCATTGCATTGTAAGCGGTGGCGGCATTACAGTTGATAATGTATGGAAGGAGGCAACAAAAAACGATTGGCGCTTTTTGTTCCCCGTAAAAGCAATGAGTATCGTTTACAGAGCCAGGTTTTTACAGCCATTAAAGCAAATGATGGATAAAGGGGAAGTGATACCCCCGGATACAACAGATGTAAAACAATTGCTGAACTTACTTTATCAAAAAGACTGGATCGTTTATGCCAAAGCGCCTTTTGGCGGGCCACACGCTGTGATTGAATACTTAGGCCGCTATACGCATAAGGTTGCTATCAGCAATCACAGGATCTGCAGTATCAATGATGAGGAGAACACGGTGTCCTTTGTTTATAAAGATTATTCTGATGACAAGCAACAAAAACAAATGACACTGAGCGTTACAGAATTTATCCGGCGGTTTACCCAGCATATATTACCGCAGCGGTTTACCAAAATAAGAACATACGGCTTTCTGAGCAACAGAAACCGCCACCGGCGTATCAATGAAGTGCTCAAAAAGATGAAACGGCCTCCTCACAAAGGGTTGGTAAAACTACCCATTGAGCTGCGCATGAAGCAAGACTTTGGCATAGATATAAACCAGTGCCCCTGTTGCAAACAGATAACATTGCAATTGCTGAAAATTTATTATCCCTGGAAGCGGGCAGATGATGGCTGATAAAGAGAAAGCAGAACTATTGATAAGACAACCACTGGCAACGTTGACGGACGTAATGGGAATGGCATACCTGATAGGAAAAATATAATGCCCGATACCAAAAGTAAAAAGTATAAACCCTAATTTAGATGATCAATCAAAAGCTGTTTTACCCAAAACACTACAGCCGCACAGATTGAAAAACAAAACTGAATTAAAAAACCAAACAAATAAAACTGGTAAGACCGATACTTTCTCCCTAATAGCAAGTTTACGGCGATATCGGTCAACCCAAAAGTATACCGCAAGACCCCGCGAACATTGTTTACATGCGGGGTTTTTCAGGGGGCCTTGCGGATACTTTTCTATTTGTTGTACGAAACCCATAGACGACATATGCGAAACGTGATTACTTTAATTATCTTATTACTCATTTAAGTTTTGGACAGATAGACTCAACTAAAACTGAATTAATCGTTGTTGGTATGCCATTTTTAGAATCGGAAGTAGAATTTTTTTATTTTTATACTTTATTAGTTATTGTGGTAATAGATCGATAATTTTTTTTAAAAATGAATCAAGAACAAATGAAAATTAAGATTTCTAATTTCTATTTAATAATAGGCATAGTCACATTATTTGTAACAACCGTTTCTTCGTCATGTAAACCAGGTAATCAAGTCATTTATCCAGATTTATCTGACGTTGTTCGAAACAATTTAAAAGGAACGATTTCGAAAATCAAAATAACTATTTATGATATAGATAGTTCAACAAAAGCATTAATACTTCGCTCTGACGAGGTATATGAATATAACACCCTGGGATTTCTTACCACACTCAGTCAGGTTAATTATACTGATTCGTCTAAAATGACCCACCTAACTAGTTATTATCCAAATGGGTTGACCAAATTAAAAACTACACTAGTTGAAGGTAAGCTTATGCGTCAAATAGAGTTTAAGATTGATTCTTCTGGAAAGTATGATCGCTTTTTCCTCACCGATGATAGAAGAACAATTTTGATGTATGCAACTAATATTGTGCATAATAAGTATGGACTTTTTGAAACGTATGATGTCTATACCCCGGACAACAAATTGTTGTTCACAGAAATATCAGAATACAGGGGAGCACTATTATTACGTCAAAGAAAAATGAATGACAAAGGGAATCTTATTTCTGAGTATGTTGCTCATTATAATGATCTAAACGAGGGTGTATTTGAGTCTGAGTCATCATTTGAGAACCCGAACTCATCTAGTTGGATCCGAAAACATAATTATACCGAGCATGATAAAATGGGGAATTGGATTACACAAGTTGAATCGGATTCAACTAACCGTGCCTACATGGTAACTAAAAGGAAAATAACATACAGTAAAAAATAAACCTGCATTATCTAAACGAGGATGTTACTTTTTTATAAAGCAAAAACAACATCTTTTACTGAAATAAGGGGCACTTATAGCACCCTTTGAATGGAAATTGAACCTTATTAAAAATGATTAATCTCAAAGTGACTGTATGAAATAAGGGACACTTACACGAATAGTTGGGTATTCGTACAACAGGCGGGTTTGGCAATATGGCGGGGCGACGAATATATGCTCAACTTTTTTTTCGCTATTCGGCTTCAGTTCCAGCCGACGAATAAAGCCGAGCTGTAGTTCTTATCATCATCTTTTGTAACTTTATTTAGCAGCAGTACGGGCTGACGATTTTCAAATACCGCCACATCGCCAATCCGTAGACGTTAGCAGTAACCTTTTATGAACTCTCCGCAAGAACACGGATGTATAGATAACACCAAACTGATTGACGACATAAAGCAATTTGGCTGGGCAGTTTTACTGGTTGAAGCGACAGACTATTTGCCTTCCTTTGCCTACACAGTCGGATTGTGGGAGAACTATAATCATCCAGAACTTATATCCTTTGGATTAACCACAAAAACACTTCATGCAATCTTAAACATTGGCGGAGACCTAATAAAAGCTGGGCAAGTTCTCCAAGTTGATAGAACCTACGATGACTTTTTTGATGGCGGACAATCCCAATTTGTTCCTGTTGACAAAAGTAGTTTGACTGACTATTTTAGCAATGCAATTTCGTACAATCAAACAAAAGACTTTCCAGCAATGCAACTTGTTTGGACTGACAAGAAAGGAAAGTTTCCTTGGGAAATGACTTACGAAGAAGAATTTGTATATCGACAACCACTGCTTGACAGAAACGCAACTTTAAATTTAGAGAAGCAAATAATCTTGGTGTTTATACGACTAGACAATGGCTCGATGAGAAAAAGCCCATACTGCGAGTGGTTCATGACGAAGACGGCGACTGGCAATTTCTAACTGGCGACCAGCTTCAGAAGGATGCACGAATTGTTTGCTTAGAGGATTTGGTATTGCGTGACCAAACACTAAATGATACATTCAATCTTGACTACGGAGAGAGTGCCGAAAGAAATTTTGTAGGTTACTCTCATCACAAAAGCAGCTTCGCTGGACACACACATGGGTATTTGCAAAAGCTGGGGGCGACGAATAAATCCTCATTGGCAGTACTACTATCAACTACATATCCGGCTGACCAAACACAGATGAGCAAGAGAATATATTTTCAACTTTTGTAACTTTGGTCGGCTGCAGTTCCGGGCTGGACGATTTCCAAATGCCCTGCCGAACGCAAAGCTGTAGCGTTATGCCCCATGCCATAGTGAACAAACATACTTAGCAAGACAACAATGAACGAAACAAACAATTAAAATATGATATTCGATAAATTGGCTTCTTTGTTTGTAATTGTAATCTTTGGTTCGCTAATATTGCTTTCTTTTTTGAGTCTGGCTAATCCACTTAAAGTAAACAAAATTGCCACCCACTTGCTGGGGGTATTTTTTCTGCTGTGGGCATTTTTCTGGGTAGATGAGGTATCATTGCTTGCATACAACATAGAGCTTGACCAAAAATGGCAACTCATATTCAGGGGCTTGCAATACTTTGCACCGCTATTGTTTTATCTAACAGTTGTGTTTTATTCCAATCCGGGCTTCAAATTTAAAAAAGCATTCCTGCCACATCTTGTACTCCCGGTTGTTTTCATCGCCTTGCTTTATTATTTTGGTAAATCACAGTCTGTGAAAATCAACTATGTATTGATTGCATTGATGCTTAGTCAGGCACTCTTCTATATTCTTATTTCTTATTTTAGGTTAAGAAAGCACCAAAAGGCTGTATTGTTGTTTTCATCTCAAACCACGGAAATTGATCTGTCCTGGCTTAATAAGATCATAATGGCACTTCTGTTAATTGTGATAATTGTGATCTTATACAATATTATTTTCCAATTTGAACGATTGAATCTTGTTATGAACATAGTTGTCCTCGTATTAATTTACTATACCGCTTTTCATTCCATGAGGCAAAAGGAAATCTTTCCTTTCAAAGAAGCGGCTATTGAGGAAATTATATCTCTGAGCGATGAAACGGAAATTAGTGAAGCTAAAAAGAAGATTTTATCGGACGAAGAATTAGTTAACCTCAAGGCCCAATTAATTCAATTTATGATAAGTCAAAAACCCTATCTTGATGCAGAACTTACCTTAGTAAAGCTTGCCGATTTATTTGGCACAACCACTCACAAATTATCCTACATCATTAATGCTGGATTCAATTTAAATTTCTTCAATTTTATAAATAAATACAGGGTTGAGGAAGCCAAAGTACTGTTGCTTAGTTCAAAAATTGATCAATACTCAATACTGGGTATAGCTTTTGAGGTGGGCTTTAATTCCAAAACCTCTTTTAATACAACTTTTAAGAAAAAAACCAATCAAACTCCATCAGACTTCAAAAAAAGCAGTTCCACTTTATAAACTCCTACCTAAGAATTGACGATAATTCTTCATTACCAACACATTACAAATCTTAACCCAACAAGTTCACTTTTATAAATCTGACCATTTAGACCTTGTACAGCTTCTACTTTTGCTTCATAAAAATAAAATTTATGATAGTTGAAAAAAAAGCAGAAAAACAATTTACTGTACTAACAGGGGTTAGTCAAGGATTAGGAAAGGCTGTTGTGGAAGCCTTAGAGATAAGAAAAATAAATATCATTTTGGCAAGTCTTCCAGAAGAAAATATTTCGGTTTTATCTAATGAAATAGTAACCAGATATGGCAGGAAAACGTTTTATCATGAGACTGATTTGGCATTATCCAAAAATGCAGTTGCACCTTCTAAAAATCAATTTTCAAGGTACAGACATCTTTTTTTATTATTCATTTCGCTACTAGTTTCGCTATCAATATTTGCTCAACAGCCCACTCAGTCCATTAGAGGTACAGTAATTGATAATGCCTCAAATACACCACTACCTTTTGTAAATATTACCATTCAAAATACTAACAAAGTAACCTCTTCCGATAGTTCAGGTAATTTCATTTTGCAAAATATCAGTGTTGGCAGGTACAATATTCAAGTATCAATGATGGGCTATGAATCCATTATTTTAAAAGAGATTCAAGTAACATCAGGCAAGGAAGTCTTTTTAAACATTTCTTTAAAAGAGAATATTACATCATTGGCAGAAGTAGTTGTAAAGCCAAAAGTAACCAAAGAACAACCGCTTAATTCAACAGCCACTGTAAGTGCAAAAATGCTGAGTGTAGAAGAAGCGAAGCGCTATGCAGGAGGCTTTGACGACCCGGCAAGATTGGTGTCGGCATTTGCAGGAGTATCAAGTAATGTAAGTAACAATGCCATAGTGGTAAGAGGAAATAGCCCGCAAGCGTTGCAATGGAAATTGGAGGGTGTAGAAATACCCAATCCCAACCATTTTGCCGATCTAAGCGCTTTTGGTGGTGGTGGATTGACAGCATTGAGTAGTCAGTTGTTAGCAAATTCTGATTTTTTCTCGGGTGCTATGCCTGCCGAATATGGCAATGCTCTTTCTGGTGTATTTGATATTTTTATGCGAAAAGGCAATAATAAAAAAGCGGAACATACAATTCAATTGGGCCTTTTGGGTATTGATGTTGCTTCAGAAGGGCCATTTAAAAAACAAGGAAAATCCTCTTATCTCTTTAATTATCGCTATTCTACTTTGGCTTTACTTGAACCACTTTTGCCAGAAAATGCGGGTGGTACAAAATACCAGGATTTATCATTCAAACTTAATTTTCCAACTAAAAAAGCAGGTACATTTTCGGTTTGGGGTATTGGCTTAATTGATAAATCCGGGGCAGAAGCGAAAAAGAATAACAATGAATGGAAATACGATACCGACAAAGAAAACCAGGATGTAAAACAGTATATGGGAGCAATGGGCATTAGCCATAAAATTTTGTTGAATAGAAAGCAATATATAAAATCAAACATCGCTACAACTTTTAATGGTATTGACTTTAGTACCGAAATAGTAAATAACAATCTTTTTACTTCGCCAAAAAACAAAGTGGATAATAAAAACTGCAATCTGGTTTTAAGTTCTTTTATAAATTCAAAATTTAGTAAAAAGCACACCAACAAAAGCGGCTTTGTAATTACCAATATGAATTATGATTTATTGCTAAAAAATGCCTTGCCCATCGGCTCTCCAATAAAAACAGTTGTATCTGAAAAAGGGAGTAGTAATTTGCTTTCGGCTTATACCAATTCTGCTTTTAATGTAAATGAAAAACTGACTATAAATGCCGGCATCAACACCCAATTATTTACTTTAAATAATCATTACACCGTTGAACCAAGAGTAGGTGTAAAATATCAAATTGCACCAGCACAATCATTGAGTTTAGCTTATGGTTTACACAGCCGTTTAGAAAGATTAAACTATTATTTTATAAAAACCAATGGTGGAGAAAGTATCAATAAAAATGTGGATTTTACCAAATCACATCATTTGGTATTGGGCTATGATATAAGCCTGTCGGAATTTACACATTTGAAAGCAGAAATCTATTATCAACACTTATTTAATGTACCTGTAATAGCGGATAGTTCCTTTTCAATGTTAAACCAACAAAACGATTGGTTTTTTAATGGCAAATTACAAAACTATGGAAAGGGGAAAAACTATGGCGTGGACATTACTTTTGAAAAATACTTATCACAAGGATATTATTATATGATTACCGCTTCATTGTTCAATTCACAATACAAAGGCGGTGTTAATATATGGAGAGATACGAGATACAACAGAAACTATGCTTTTAATTTTTTGATTGGTAAAGAATGGCAAATGGGAAAAAACAAGCAGAATGTTTTAGGTTTAAACGCAAGATTGAATTACCAAGGCGGCGAACACTATTCTCCAATTAATAATACGCAATCAACCATAAATCAAGATGTAGTTTTTGATGAAACAAAAGCATTTAGTAAACAAGTTTCGCCTGCATTTACAAGCCATTTTACGGTAAGTTATAAAATAAATAAAAAGAAATCAGCTCAAGAAATAGCCTTCAAAATTATTAACGCAACACAATACAAAGAGTTTATGGGCTTTCAGTACAATTATCA